>DASXRT010000232.1:0-25659 GCA_036506455.1 Thermoanaerobaculia bacterium | reverse complement strand
GTGCTCTACGCCGGCGGCGAGGTTCTCTACGCCGGCACGCTGCTGCCCGCCGATCTCGCGGAGAAAATGCAGACGCGCGGCGTGACGAGCATGATCGCCGTGCCCGCTCTCTACCGCACGCTGAAGAAGACCGTCGAATCGCTCTACGCGTCCGCCGCACATTTCCGCGTCCGGCAAAACCTGGCCCGCGCAGTCCCCCATCGATGGCGCCAGTTTCTCTTTCCCGAGCTGCGCCGCGTCGCCGGCCATCGCGTGCGGCGATTCATCTGCGGCGGTTCACCACTCGACCGCGACACGTTCCGCTTCTTCAACTTTCTCGGCGCGCCGATCTATCAGGGCTACGGTCTGACGGAGACGAGTCCCGTCGTGGCCGTCAACGGGCCGCGCGCAAACCGCGCCGAGAGCGTCGGTCCTCCCCTTCCAGGGACGGAAGTGGCGATCGCTGCCGACGGCGAGATCCTCGTGCGCGGGCCGCAGGTCATGCGCGGCTACTACAACGCGCCCGAGTTGACAGCCGAAACGATCGACGCCGATGGACGGCTGCACACCGGCGATCTCGGCACGATCGAGGACGGCTTCCTGTACGTCACGGGACGCCTCAAGGAACTGATCGTCCTCGCCGATGGAAGAAAAGTGCAGCCGCAGGAAGTCGAATCGGCGATCGGACAATGCGCGCTGGTCAAGGAAGTATGCGTGGTGCCTGTGGAAGGTGAGCGAGGCGAAGAGGTCTGCGCCATCGTCGTCTCGGCGGCGCCATCACAGGACGTCGAGCGCGACGTCCGCAAGCTCGTTACGCAACTCCGCGACTTCAAACGGCCGCACCGCATTCTCGTTCGTTCCGAGGAGCTGCCGAAGACGCGCACGATGAAGGTCCGGAGGAAAGAGGTTCAGAATTGGGCCACACAGAGAATAGGGACACCTGACTCATGAGCCGCGAGACTCTGCTCCTCCTCTGTCTCAACTTCGCGTTCATCGGCGCCCTGCCGCGGATCTTCTTTCGTCGCGGCGGTCTGGGATGGAAGTGGTGGACGACGGCCCTTCCGCTGTTTGCATCGCCGGTGGTCGCGATCCTGATGTACGCCGGCATTCTTCGCAGCGCGGTTCCGCAGAACATCTGGTCGAATCTGCAGCTCGTCGCGGTCGTCCTCGACGCCCTTTCCATTGCGCTGATCGCCCTCACGATCGGAACGAACCGCGTTCCCCTCGCGCTATGGCACCAGAAGGACGACGCGCCGCAGAACATCGTCACGTTCGGCGCCTATCGTCACGTCAGACATCCCTTCTACGTCTCATTTCTGATCGCGCTGACTGCAGCGGTCCTCGTCGCGCCGCACGTCCTGACGATCGCGATCCTGCTGTACGCACTCTTCATCCTCAACAGGACTGCGGCCGGAGAAGAAAAGCGGCTCGCCGCATCCGAGTTCGGCGACGAGTACGGCCGGTACATGAGCCGCACCGGCCGGTTCTTCCCGCGCTGGACACGACGCGATGCGTGAGGCCTACGTCAACCGAATCACCTCGGCACTCGGCGAGGAGGCGCGCGACGTCGAACAGACCGCGGCAGCGAAGAAGATCACATCGTCATGCGAGGTCTTCCGTCAGGCCGGCTTCGCGCGACACCACGTCTGCCGCCAGTCGACGACGGCCTACGATCTCGCGCATCGCGCGGTCACGCAGCTCGGTTCCGATATCGACGGCACCGGCGCGATCATCTACTCCACCTGCCTTCCCATGAACGCGAACCTCGGCGCCGAAGAGGATTTCGAGCGCGATGGCGATGTGAAGCACCTGATGGATTTTCCGGCGAGCCACATGCAGGCGGACTTCGGGCTGGACGGCGCGTGCGTCATCGGACTCACTCAGCAAGCCTGTACCAGCCTCCTCGGATCGATCCGCCTGGCGCGCTCACTTCTGGTGGCCGAGGAGGATTTGCAGAAGGTGTTGTGCGTGACGGCGGATCGGTTTCCGAACGGTGCGCTCTACGAGCAGGCCTACAACCTGATCTCCGACGGCGCCGCCGCGTGCGTTGTCTCCGATCGTCGCGAAGGTTTTCGCGTCGTCGCGACGCACGCGATCACGAATGGCGCGCTGGCGCAGGCTTCCGACGACGAAACCGTCGGCACCTACTTCAACTACATGCACAAGATCATCACGGAGCTGCTGGCGAAGGCGAAGCTTCGCGCCGACGAGATCGACTGGGTCGTGCCGCAGAACACGAATGTGTCCGCATGGAAGATCCTCGCGCGCCTTCTACAGTTCAACGCCGACCGCGTGTTCCTCGGCAGCATCGCCGAGATCGGTCATATCATCAGCTCCGACAATCTCGTGAATCTGCAGCGACTCGACGCCACGGGTGTCATCCGAAGCGGCGAGCGTCTGCTTCTGGTCATGGCCGGATTCGGTTTGAACTGGCAGGCGCTGATCCTGGAGAAAGTGTGATCGCTAGTGATGAACTCAAGAAGACCGTCGCGTCTCTCTCGGAGAGCTCGCGCGAGGCCTTTTCGAATCCGTACGAGTCGCTGATTTTTCCGGACAGCATCGCGATCGGCGAGGAGTGGTTCACCTCACCGGAGCTTCTATCGCTCTATGGCACGCCCAATTTCGAGAAGCTCGACGAGCGGCAGCAGAAGACGCTCAGCTTCTACGAAGCGGTGAATTTCTACAGCCTGAACATACACGGCGAGCGGTCGCTCATGGAGGGGATCGCCCACAGGCTCTACGATCCGGAGCTCACCGACATCGCGCAGTATCTCCACCATTTCCTCGATGAGGAGAACAAGCACAGCGTCTACTTCGGCGGTTTCTGTCTACGCTACGCGGGAAAGATCTATCCCGATCGCAAGGTGATTTTTCCGCGCGAATACGCGCCGGGAGAAGAGCACTTCCTATTTTTTGGCCGCGTCCTGATCTTCGAGGAGATTGTCGACTTCTTTAATCGGCGAATGGGCAACGACGAGCGGCTGGCGGCGGTAGCGCGCGATATCAACCGCCTTCATCACGACGACGAAGCGCGTCATCTCGTCTTCGGCCGCCGCATCGTCAAGGAGTTGTGGGAGCAGTGGCGGCCGAAATGGTCCGACTCCGTCATCGAGGGGATTCGCGCCTATCTCGGCGGCTACTTCCGCGTGGTCTGGCGCGAGTACTACAACCGCGATGTCTATCGCGATGCCGGACTCGATGATCCGAACGCGCTGGCGAAGCGGCTCTTCGAAACCGAAGACGCGCCACGTGAGCTTCGCACGAGAGCGTCAAAGTCGAGCGCCGATTACCTGACGAAGCAAGGCATTCTCACGGAGAAACCGGCGCTGTGAGCGATGCCCGGCAAGCGCTCCGCCAGTGGATGCGCGATCGCAGCCGCAAGCAGCTCGACGGTGAGATCAGCGACGCCACTCCCCTGATCGAAGAAGGAATCCTCTCGTCCATTCAGGTGCCCGATCTCATCCTTTACATCGAAGAACTGCGCGGGCGGCCGGTGGACATCGTGGAGTTGAAGCCGGGAGCATTCCGTTCGCTCGATGCGATTTTCAACACGTTCTTCGGCGAGGGGAAGTGATGCTGGAAGAGGGGAAGATTCCCGGTCTCCTGTGGTACGAGAGCGGGCAGAGTGGGATCGAGGGCGATCTGCTCGAGCATCACAACGATCTCGATCGAACGTTTCTGCGTTTCGCGGATCAGTGGGGCGCCACGCGGGTCATCTTTCCTCCGCTGATCAGCGCTAGCGAGCTGGAGAAGGTCGCCTATTTCGAATCTTTCCCCCAACTGTTCACAGCAGCCGCGGGGCTCGAGTCCGATGCCGAGAATCTCCGCGCCTTCACGGCAGGCGGCATGCTCGATGATGGAGCGCTGAAGCTGACGACGCTCGCTCCGGTCCGTGAGATCCTCGCGCCGGCGGCGTGCTATCCGCTCTACATCGCCATGCAGAACCGCACGTTTTCCGAGCGATCGATCTTCACCGTGCGCTCCAACTGCTTCCGCCGCGAGCGCGAGTATCACCCGCTGCAGAGGCAGTGGGCGTTCACGATGAGGGAGATCGTCTGCATCGGGACAGGGGCGGAAGTGCGCGAGTTTCTGGAGCGATCACGAGAGACGCTCGACCGCCTCTTCGCGGCGCTGGCGCTCGACGTGACATGGGACGTCGCCACCGATCCCTTCTTCGATCCGCGGAATCCGCAGTCGCTGATGCAGCGCGTCGATCCCGTGAAGCGCGAGATGACCTGCCACGGCCTGGCGATCGGGTCGATCAACTATCACCGGCACCATTTCGGCGACGCGTTCCAAATCCGCCGCGGCGAGGAGTCGATCGAGTCGGGTTGCGTGGCCTTCGGCATCGAGCGGTGGCTGCACGTGCTCATCCAGAAACATGGCACGGACTACTCGCGCTGGCCGCGCACCGATGGATGGCCCCGGTGACGACGCTGATCACCGGCGGTGGCGGCTACATCGGCAGCCGCATCGCCGAACGCCTTGACGATGTGATCCTCTGGACGCATTCCAGAGTGGCGCCGCCGGCTTCGGCGGCGCGTCTTCGCGCCATTGCCGGCGAAATCACATCAAACGATCCCTTCAGAGACGTGCCCACAACAATCAAACGCATCATCCACGCCGCCGCCGTCACGCGATTCAACGTCGATCCCGACACCGCACGCGCAGTGAATGTCGAAGGAACGCGCAAGCTCCTCGAGTTCGCGAAGCGGTGCGAGCAACTCGAGTCGATCGATCTGCTGAGCACTGTTTACGCCGTGGGATTGCGCGATGGCGTGATCGCCGAAGAACCGTGCGACGGCGCTGACGGCTTCGCCAACGAATACGAACGATCGAAGTGCTGCGCCGAGCGCATCCTGATGAGCGATTTCGCGAACCTGCCCTGGCGCATCGAGCGCATCGCGACTGTCATCGCCGATGACGACGACGGCCGCGTCACGCAGCAGAACGCCGTGCACAACACGCTCAAGCTTCTCTATTACGGACTGATGTCGCTCGTGCCGGGAAAACCGGAGGTGCCGCTCTATTTCGTGACCGCGAGCTTCGTTGCCGACGCGGTTTGCGCGGCGATCGAGAAGGGCCCGCTGCAGGCGATCTATCACGTCTGTCACACGCGCGAGGAATCGATCACACTCGGCGAGTTCATCGACACGGTGTTCGCCACGTTCGAAGCGGATCCGAAGTTCCGCTCACGGCGCGCGCTCAAGCCGATCTACACGGACTCGGAATCGTTCGAGCTCATGGTCAAGCAGGTCTCGAACTTCAGCGGTGGGATCCTCGGGCAGGCGGTGGGCAGCGTCGCTCCGTTCGCGCGCGAGCTGTTCAGCGAAAAAGAATTTCGCAATGACCGCATGCTTTCGGTCGCCCCTCACCTGCGAGCACCCAATCCGAAACAACTGGTGGCGAACGTCTGTCAGAATCTCATTGACAGCCGCTTCGGCATGGCGAAAACATGACCGCGCTCACGGAGAACGAACGCTGGGTCCTGAGCTTCTATCGCAGCTCGGAGATCAACGGCTCGCTCTTCTTCGGCCGGCTGGCGAAGACGCTGCCACCCGGACCGATCCAGCACGACATGACGAAACACTTTTCGGATGAAGGTGTGCACGCCTGGTACTGGACATCCTGTCTGCAGAAGCTCGGGTCGGAGCCGCTGCGGCTCGATGAGACGTATCAGGATCGCTATCTCGTCGCCGCCGGACTACCCACGAACCTGATGGAGATTCTCGCCATCACGCTCGTGTTCGAGAAACGCGTCATCGGCCAGTACGCGCTGCATCGGCAGGTGCCGGAACTTCAGGATGCCGTCCGCGATACGATCGAGCGCATCATGGAGGACGAGAAGTGGCACATCAGTTGGGTCTCGTCCGCGCTCGAAGGTCTCAAGCCCGACTTCGGCGCGGATCGCGTCGAGGAGACTCTCCGCCGTTTTCATGATGCCGACCAGCAGGTGTACGAGAGCGTGCTGCGCCAGCATGCCGACCGGCTCGAGGAGCTGATCCGCAACCGCACGCGGCGAGGACGCGATGGCCGCTGATTTCATGAGCCGCTTCGCCGCGGCCATCGGCCGCCCGTCCGACGCAATCGATCGATCGATAATGCTCACCGACCTCGAGATCGACTCGTTCGAGCTCGTCAATGTCCTCGTCCGGCTCCAGGAAGACCTCGACGTGCGCATCTTCCAGGAAGATCTCCAGGGCGTGAAGACGATCGGCGACCTCGAGTCGGTGTTTCAGCGCCGCCAGTGATGTGATCTTTCGACGGGATTCGGTGATGAATTGACGGGATCGCGTCTCGGATGAAACTCAACCGGACCGCTCGGCGTAATCTTTCTGAGCGTGACCTATCGATTCGATGACATCGTCGTTGATCCGATCGCGTTTCGTCTCTCCAAAGCGGGAGAGCCGGTTCACATCGAGCCGAAAGCGCTGCAGATCCTGATTCTGCTTCTCGAGCTCCGGGAAAAGCCGGTCACGAAGCAGGAGCTGTTCGATGCGATCTGGCCCGGGATTGCCGTGACCGAGAACGCGCTGACTCGAGCCATCGCCCAGTTGCGCAAGACCCTCGGCGACGATGCCGAGGCGCCGCGGTATGTGGAGACGGTGCCGACGCGCGGGTATCGCTTCATCGGTCCGCTGCAAACCGAACCGGCCGTCGCGCCCTCGCCCGTTTCCCGCGCGACAGTTCGACCTCGCCGGTGGATCGCGCTCGTTCTCTCGATCGCAGCAGCCATCGTCATGATCGCGATGATCGCGGTTTTCAGGTTTGTGCGCCGCAACGTCGAGGTCAAAGTTCAGGACGGAGTCGCCTACGAGGCGCCGCCGATCGCCGCCAGACCCCTTCGCACGTCGCAACGGTTCGAAGTCTGCCCGTCGTTTTCACCGGACGGCGAATCGATCGTTTATAGCGCCGATACCGGCGGGACATTACACCTCTTCGTCTCGACGGTCGCCGGCGACCGCGAGTGGCAGTTGACCCATGGTGAAGCCGGTGAAGCGCAGCCTTCATGGTCACCAGATGGAAAGCGCATCGCGTACACATCGGTGCGCAAAGGCGGCATCTGGCTGATCGACGTCAACGGCGGGGAGCCGGTGCAGTTGACCAGCTTCGGATCACGGCCATCGTGGTCGCCGGACGGAACAGAGATTGCGTTTCAATCCGCCGAGAACATCGAATATGGATGGAACGCTTACGAGGCGTTGCCACCGTCGACGATCTGGATCGTCGATGTCCAGTCGCGGAAACCCGCTGCGTTGACGCGGACCGCAGATCCTCCCGGCGGCCACGGCGCTCCTTCCTGGCGTCGCGACGGCAAGCGGATCGTCTTTTCCAGTTGTGATCACGAGCGGTGCGGCATCTTCATGATCGCGCGAGATTCGTCGGGATTGACCCAGGTCGCGACCGACTCGCGCCGTCTGGCCTCGCCGCTGTTCGCAGCCGACGGTCGTACCGTCTACTACGTGCTCTCTCGCTACAACGAATCGCTGCTCCTCGGCGTTTCCGTGGATGCGGACGGGCATCGCACGAATTGCCCGCAGCGATTGAGACAGTCGAACCCCGGCGTCATACAACACGTGACGTTGTCGCGTGACGGATTTCGCTTCGCGTGGTCGGTCGTCGAAGAGAAGGGCGATCTCTTCGCCATCGATGTGGGATCGTATGCTGCTCCAGTGCAACTGACAAAGAATCCGGTGGTGAGCGCGCAGTTTCCATCGTTCTCGTCCGACGGAAAGAAAATCGCCTACTCTGCCGTGGCGGCCGGCGATGACAGCGGGATCTGGGTTTCGGATGCGAATGGGTCGAATGCAAAAGCGTTGGTGACCGGCGCGGGACTGAAGCAGTACGCGCGGTGGGGCAAGAGCGCGTGGGACGTCTTCTATAGCGCCTGGAGCGTTGCCGATCGTCGGCCCGTCTTGTATCGGGCGTCGTTGATCACCGGCCGGTCCGAGCCCGCGGGAAGACTGCCGGAGGATGCATCGGCGCCGGCGATTTCGCCCGACTGGCAAAGGATCGCGTTCAATCGAACGATCGGCGGCACGACGAGCGTCTGGATCTCCGCGACCGATGGATCGTCGCTTCAGCGCATGACGGAAGATGCCGATCTGGCGCGGTTCCCCGTGTGGTCGCCGAGCGGAAAGTACCTCGCCGTGCAGTTTCGCCGCGGCGGCTCATCGATCGCGATCCTGCCGGGCCGCAAGGTGCTCGTGACCAGCGGCGAGAACTGGCCACACTCGTGGTCTTCCGATGAAAAGCAGATCGCATTCGCCGGTCGCCGTGACGGCATCTGGAACGTATGGACCGTGAATCTGGCGAATGGCAAGACGAAGAAACTCACGGATTTCACTTCGATGACGTCATGGGTGCGCACGCCAAGCTGGTCGCCGGACGGCAAACGGATTGTGTTCGAAGCGGGCGCGCCGCGCGGCAACATTTGGATTTCGGAGTCGCACGTCGCGCAGTAGGTCACAGTCCCTCAGTCGGCGCGCGATCTCGGAATCGACCGCGGACTGGCGATCGCCGGCGGACTGACCACGCGCGTGATCGCGTCGAGCTTCGCTTCGGCATCGGCTTCGCCGATCGCGATGAGGCGCTGCAGGTATTCGGGCACGAACATGAAGAGGCTCATGAAATCGGCGTTCGACGTCTCGCGTGTGCCTAGGCTGCGGGTGAGAAAGCGGAATGCGCGCGGAAGTTGCGGCTCGTATTCGGCGGCGAGTTTGCCGAGATCCTGCGACGGGCGGATCACGGTCAGGTCGATCATCCGATAACCGTGTCGAAGCTCCGAAGGAAGATCGCGAAGAAAGTCGTTCGATCGCTGCAGGCGCCCCGTGTCTTCGTCCATGGCGTCGAGAAAGACCGCGTCCATCATCAGTCCGAGGATCTGCGCGGGCGGTGGGTATCCGGCGATCTGCGGCTCGTCTGCTTCCGAAAATGATTTCGCGTAGTGCGTCGAGATCGCGAGCATGCGCGTCGCGCCGAGATGCAGCGCCGGTGAGAGCGGCGCGGTCAGTCTGATCCCGCCGTCTCCATACCAGTGGATCCCGAGACGCACTGCCGGAAAGACGATCGGCAAAGCGGCCGAAGCCATGATGTGATCGATCGTGAGCGGCGCGATCACGCTGCGCCGCAGCGGCCGTTCCCATACTTCGATGTCACGCCCACTCGCCCACGTGACTGTTCGTCCCGTCGTGTAGTCGAGTGTGGTAACGCCAACCGCTTTCGGCTCGCGTCGAGCGATGTTCTCGGCGATCCCGGCGATCTCGCCGCTTCCGTTCGCGGGAAAGAGCCGCTGCAGCAGATCGCGGAGCGGAGTTGTGTCGACCAGCCCGCGAACGCGCGGAGCCACCGGCGCTCCTCCCGACACGAGCTTCGTGCCCCATCCGAAGACGTTGCGCGCAAGCGACTTCGAATCGATGCGGATCACCTCCTTGAGCTCGAGTGTCTGCCAGACGTCGAGCAGAGCGGCGACGGTCTCGGCCAGCGGCGCGTTGCGGGAGGCGAGGAACCCCGCGTTGATCGCACCGGCCGAAACGCCGGTGATGATGTCGAACTTCGTACCCGGAAGATGACGCGCAAGGCTGCGCAACACGCCGACCTGATAGGACGCGCGCGCGCCGCCGCCGGTGAGTACCACCGCGAGTGCATCGGGGACAGCGCTCATCCGCTCACAGGATACGTTGTCAGCGCCACACTCCGCGCTACCATTCGCTTCCACGATGAGTGGAGCGCTCAGCATCGTCGCTGCCGCGTGGATCTCGCTCGCGCCCGTTCTCACGCCGCGCCAGGAAATCTCCGTCGCCGCGGCGAACGGGAAGGTCTACATCATCGGCGGCCTGGCGGGAAACGACGTGCTCTCGTCCGTCGAGGAATACGACCCGCAGACGGACCGCTGGCGATTTGTCGCTCCGGTGCCGCAACCCGTGCACCATGCCGCGGCGGCGACGCTCGACAACATGATCTACGTCGTGGGCGGCTACCGCACGATCTCGTTCGCTGCGACGAAAGAGGTGTTCCGTTACGATCCGGCGGCGGACCGCTGGACGCAGCTCGCCGACCTGCCGTCGCCGCGCGGCGCACTCGCTGCGGCGGCGATCGACGAAAAGATCTACGCCGTCGGCGGAGCGCCGACGTTTCGCGAGCTCGTCGTCTACGATCCGGCCGTCGATCGCTGGACGACGCTCTCACCGATGCCGACGCCGCGCGAACATCTCGCCGCAGTCGCATTCGGAGGAAAACTCTACGTAGTCGGCGGACGTGCGGGAACAAACACCGGCGCATTCGAAATGTACGACCCGCTCACCGATCGGTGGACGACCCTCGCCTCACTGCCGACGCCGCGCAGCGGCCTGGCCGCGGCAGTGCTCAACAATCGCGTCTACGTCTTCGGTGGCGAAGGCAATCCGGCTGCTCCAACGGGCGTCTTCTCCCAAAACGAGTCGTTCGATTTCGTCAGCGGTTCCTGGCGCAGCGAGCCGCCGATGCCTACGCCGCGTCACGGCATCGGCGCCGCGGCGATCGGCGGCCGGATCTTCATTCCCGCCGGCGCAACGGTCGCCGGCTTCGGAACGTCCGATGTGCATGAAGCATTCGCTACCGATCTTCCAGGACGACGCCGGGCGGTAAGACGATGAAACGATTTCTCCTCGTCGCGCTCTTCACGGGCGCTGCGTTCGCGCAGGGAACGATCGAGATCCGCCGCAGCGGCAAGGTCGTCGCCACGGATCACGATCGATCGACGGACGCGGTGCGCGTTCTCTTCATCGGAAACAGTCTGACCTTCTGGAACGAGATGCCGTGGATGACGCGTCGTGTCTCCGGCTCGCTCGGCTCGAAGCTCGTGACCGAGTTCAGCGGCGCCGGCGGAGCGACGCTTCGGCAGCATTGGGAACGCGGCGCAGCGCTGCGCGCGATCAAACAGCGTCGCTGGGATTTCGTCGTGCTGCAGGCGCAGACCTCGGAGATGAGCACGCGGCCGGAAGAGACGACGAACTATGCGCGGCTCTTCGACCGTGAGATCGATCGCGCCGGCGCAAAAACCGTCATTTTCGCGACATGGCGAATCGGCAATACGGATTTGACGGCTCGTTATGTGGCGCTCGCTCACGACCTCGACGCCGCACTGGCACCGATCGGATCGGCGTGGGAAACGCTGCAACGCAATGGCCTCGACCTGCTCGATCCCGGCGGCATCCACCCGAACCTCAGGGGTTCGTATCTGTCAGCGTGCGTGTTCTACGCGACATTCTTCGGGAAGAGTCCGGAAGGGGCCACACACTCGTTCGAGACGAAGTTCGATATTCCGGAAAGCTACCGGCACGATCTCGAATACGACCGCATCGATGCGGCGACGGCGGAGTCGATCCAGCGAACGGCGTGGAAAGCGGTTCAGGCCTTCAACCGGTAACCGACCTTCCTCACCGTGAGTATGTGCTTTGGCGCGCCGGGATCGTCTTCGAGTTTGCGTCGCAGCTCGGCGATGTGGGTATCGACGGTGCGCGTGACGACGGAGTCGGCGTAGCCCCAGACGTTCTTCATGAGATCGAGTCGCGAGACGACGGCGTTGCGACGCGCGAGCAGAGCGATGAGCAGATCGAACTCCTTCGGCGCGAGCTCGACCGGCTGGCCGCGACGCGTCACCGTCCGGCTGGCGCGATCGATGGCCACATCGCCGAACGCCTCGTTCGCCGCGGGCGCGGGCGCCCCGCGACGCAACAGCGCTTCCACGCGTGCGAGCAGCTCGAGCAGACCGAATGGCTTCGTCACGTAGTCGTCGGCGCCCATCTTCAGGCCGCGCACCTTATCGCTCTCTTCCCCCTTGGCAGTGAGGATGAGCACGGGCATCGTCAGCCGCGACTCGCGAATGCCTTTCAGCACACGAAAGCCGTCCAGCTCCGGCAGCATCAGATCGAGGATCACGAGATCGGGAGAGTCGCGGCGCGCGATCTGGAGCCCGCTCGCTCCGTCACTGGCCACGTCGACGCCGTAGCCTTCGATCTCCAGGTTGTTGCGCAGGCCGAACGCCAGCTCGGCGTTGTCCTCGACGACGAGCACGCGCTTCATCGCGGCACCTCCACGACGAAGCGCGATCCGCGTTGCGGCGCGTCCTCGACCCAGCATCGACCCTCGTGCAGAGAAACGATCTCGCGCACGACGGCCAGTCCGATTCCCGTGCCGGCTTTGTGCGTGCCGCGATCGCGCTCGAGGCGCACGAATTTTTCCCAGATCTGCTCGCGCTCTTTCTCCGGCACACCCGGCCCTTCGTCGTCGACCTCCATGCGGAACACGCCGTCGCGCACCAGCGCACCGACGCGCACCGTCTGTCCGGCCGGACCGTACTTCACCGCGTTCTCGAGCAGATTGATGAGAACCTGCTTCCACGCATCAGCGTCGACACGAACGCTCACCGATGAAACGGCCGTCGTGATCTCGACGTTGCGCGCGGCCGCCACAGGCATGAACTGCTCGATGGTCTCGTGTACGAGCGTCGAGGCATCGTGCTCAGCGACATGGAGCTGCACCGCTCCACGCTCGCCGCGCGAGAAAAGGAGAACGTTGTCGACGAGATGCGACAGTCGCCGCGCTTCCTGATCGATGATCTCCAGCGAACGCCGTCCCTCTTCTTCCGATCGCACGCGATCGAGAAGCAGCGTCTCGGCAAACATGCGGATCTGCGTGAGCGGCGTGCGCAGCTCGTGCGATACGCCGGAGATGAAGTCGGAGCGAAGTCGCACGAGCTGCCGCTCGCGATGAAGGAGATACGCCGCCGCGGCGACGAGCCCCGCTGTCGTCGCCAGCACGGCCAGGTACAGCGGCAAATGCGATTGCGGAACGCCGCCGAAGACCAGCCACCGCGCCGCCGCCGGAACCACCGAGCTTTCCACAGTCGCACCGCGAAAGACCTCGCCATATTCGGGACCGAGGACTTTGGCGACGCCGTAGTCGCGATGGAAGGAGCCGGGTGAGCGAAACAGCGGGCGGCCGTTCATCGAGACCGACACGAAGATGTCATGATTGCTGACGCGACCGCCTCCCGCCGATGGCGGAAAAATCGAGCGGCGCGCAAACTCACGTTGAAGGAATGCGCCGAGGGCCGCGTCGTCGATGAGGAAGCCGAAGATGCGGCCCGCGTCGACCTGGAGAATGCCGTAAGCGATGAGTGAGTGATTGCCGGCGCGGATCGACTGCGGCTCACCGCTGCTCCGCCGTTCGCGCGCGGCCGGCAGAAGTCGTGTCAGCAACCACGTCTCGAGCGGCTTCGGCACCGGCGGCGTCACGGTGTGCGCATTGAGATCGACCATGAAGATCTGCTTCACGAGAGGGAGCGAGTCATCGAGACGCACGCCGCGGTCCGCATGAATCTTCCCGAGCGTCGGCATCGCCTCGCCCCGCGCCAGTGGCGCGGCAATGGCCTGCCGCATCGGCTGGAATCCGTAACTCTCGACAGAGGAAGCAGCCCTGCGAATCAATTCATCCGTGGCGATCGCGGCGAAATCGCGCACCGCGCGCTGGGCCGCGAAGCGGTGATACATGCCGGCCACGACGGCCTGCCACGTCAGCACCGCGCTCAAAAAGAGCGCGGCGCCGAGGAGGATGACGATCGCGGCGATGCGCCGCTCGTCGGATGAGGAGGCCGCCATCGCGAGCCAACATCCCCTAAATTGCGCAAAGCCACAAGTTCGCGATTGCCTTCCTGACAATTCGCTTGCAAATTGCTCATCAGACCATCACCAGCGTCCCCGGTCCACGGTACAAAGTCCTCGGTTGATCAGGAGGTTTCATGAAACGCATTGCAGCCACATTGTTCGTTGTCTTACTTGGTCCGGCCCTGTTCGCTTCAGGAGCGGGATCGGTTCCATCGCCGGCGATGAGCTCGCGAAGTCCTCACGACATGGCCGTCGACTTCTACAACGGCGCCGAACGACGGCTCGAGAAGCTGACGAAGATACATGAAGAGATGAAAGGAGCGAAGGACGCGCAGACTGCCGCGAACTTGCAGCAGAAAATCAACAAAGGTCTGGAAGCTGCCGCCGCTGACTTTCAACGAGCGGTCAAGAACGATCCCAATCTCTACCAGGCGTACAGCGAGCTCGGATTCACCCTGCGCAAGCTCGGCAAGTACAACGAGTCGCTCGACGCGTACAACAAGGCGCTCGAGATCGAGCCCGGCTTCTCGCCCGCCATCGAGTATCGCGCCGAAGCATTCCTCGGACTCAACCAGCTCGATGAAGTGAAGAAGGCGTACACGGCGCTCTTCGGCGGCGATCGGCCGCGGGCCGACATTCTGATGGTGTCGATGAAGAGCTGGATCACCGAACGGCGCGCGAACGCGAACGGCCTCGAAGCGCAGAAGCTCGATGAGTTCGCGAAGTGGGTCGAGCAGCGCGAGACCATCGCCGGCCAGACGAGCTCCCTGACTCAGGCGACTGCAAGCTTCCGCTCGTGGTGAACGCGTTCCTATTCCTGATCTGGAGTGTGGCGGCCATGCCGCCGCTCTCCTTCGACTGGCATTTGCCAGCCGGCTTTCCTCTGCCCATCGCCGGCGCAAACATTCAGTCGCAGGAAAAGTTCGAGCTGGGCCGAAGACTCTTCTACGACAAGAGACTCTCCCTGAACGAAACGCAGTCGTGCGCCGATTGCCATCAGCAGCGCTTCGCCTTCAGCGACGGTCGCGGGCGAGCGATCGGATCGACGGGCCAGCAACACCCGCACAATGCCATGACGCTGACCAACACCGCATATAACGCGACGTACACATGGGACGACGTGCGCGTTCGTACGCTGGAGCAACAGGCGCTCGTGCCGATGTTCAACGAGCACCCGATCGAGCTCGGTCTGAAAGGACACGAAAGAGAAATCGAGTCGCGATTCAGTGGAGAGATCGCGTCGTTTCGTACGGCATTTCCCGGCGAGCGCCGCCCGGTCAGTCTCCGAAACATCTCGAGAGCGCTCGCCGCGTTCGAGCGCGCGCTGATCTCCGGCCGTTCGCCCTACGATCGGCTGGTGTACAGCGGAGATGAGAAGGCGCTCTCGCCCGCGGCATGGCGCGGCATGCAGCTCTTCTTCTCGAAGCGGGCCGGATGCTCCGAATGCCATCGCGGATTCAATTTTTCCGGCGACGTGCGCTACGCCGGCAAGCGCGATGAAGATCCGCGACTCGTGAGCAACGGCGTCACGAGCGGGCGCTTCCGCGTGCCCACTCTGCGCAATGTCGCTCTGACCGGGCCCTACATGCACGACGGGAGCATCGACACGCTCGCGCGTGTCATCGACCGATATTCGGAGGCGCGCCGGCTAGCGCTGTCGGATGCCGAGAGAGCAGATGTGCTCGCCTTCCTCGAGTCGCTGACCGATGTCGAATTCGTAACCGACGCCCGTTTCAGCGCGCCGCGCTGACCGGTTACAATTTCGGCCTCCATGCGCGCTCGAACCGTCGCGGCGTTACTGCTGGTGTGGTGCTGCTGTCTCAGCGGCCTGCACGCCGGCGAACCGCCGGCACTACACGACACCGACGAAGGCTGCCCCGAGGCGCGCATCGTCGAGTATCTGGAGCGCCACGGAGACTATGGACGCATCGACCCCGAGATCATGCTCGAGCTGACGCGACAGGTGAAAGCATCGCGCGAGGCCGCGCGTTTCGCGCCCAGCGCCATCGGCGGGAGCGTATGGAGATCGATCGGACCGACGAATGGCGCGGGCCGAGCCACCGCGCTCGCGCTTCATCCATCGATCACCGGAACGGCGATCATCGGCGCAGCCGGCGGTGGCGCGTGGAAGACCACTGATGGTGGCCAGACGTGGCGCGTCCTGACCGACGACATGCCGAATCTTTCCGTCGGCGCAATCACCTACGCTCCGTCCGATCCCAGCATCGTCTACCTCGGCACCGGCGAGGGCGGATACGCAGGCGACTTCATTCCCGGCATCGGACTCCTCACCTCGAGCGATGGCGGCGAGACGTGGACGCTGCCGTCATCGGTGGTTGCGACCCAGTTCTACAAATTCATCGTCAATCCGAGCGATCCGAAGAACATCCTCGCCGCGACAAACGCCGGCTTACTGCGATCGACGAACGGACAAAACGGGCCCTGGAAAGAAGTGATTCGGTCTCTCGCCGGCAATGCCTCGGCAGGTTTCGGAGACGTGACCGATCTCGTCAGCGACCCCACCGATGCGCAGGTGATCTACGCGACGACGTGGGATCGCCGATTCTGGTGTGCAAAACAAAAATGCTCCGCCGAACTGGCCTTTCAATCGCCGACGGTGATGAAGTCGGTCGACGGGGGTGATACGTGGACGCAGGCCGCAACCGGTCTTCCGGTTTCGACCGCGACGATGCGCGTCAATCGATTGGCCATCGCCATCGCCCCTTCCAGTCCGCAGACTCTGTACGTCTCCACATCGACGCTCGACAATGCCACGGGCCAGGAGTTGTCACGCATCTACAAGACGACCGACGGCGGAGCATCATGGTCGGAGACCGATCTCTCCAAAAGCACCTCCAGCACCGTCCTCACCTACCTCGGTACGCAGGCGTGGTACGACAACGTCATCATCGTTTCGCCGGCGGATCCGAACATCGTTGTCGCCGGCGGTGTCGTCTACGTTCGCACGATGGACGGCGGCACGACGTGGGCGCGGGTGATGACCAATGTCCACGCCGATGCTCACGAGTTTCGATTCGACTCCGCGGGAATGATGTGGATCGCGAACGACGGCGGAATCTACACCTCTCCGAATTCGGGCGCTGCGGCGAGCGATCGCAACACTGGACTGGTCACCCGGCAGTTTTATGACATCGCCAATGATCCAGCGAATCGCAATCGCGTCTACGGCGGCCAACAGGACAACGGAACGATCGTGCGCGGCGACGCCGGGGGGACATCGTGGTCAGGATTCTCCGGCGGCGATGGCTTCGCCTGCGCCGTTCATTCCGGTACGCCGGCGATTGCGTACTCCACGATTCAGTTCGGACTGGTGCTGCGAACCGTCACAGCCGGAACGATCAATCGCGTTCTGAGGCGCACGCCGCCGTACGACAGTTCCGAGACGACGCCGTTCTACTCGATTCTCATGACCGATCCGCACGATCCCTCGACGATCTACACCGTTTCGAACCGCGTCTGGAAATCGAAGAGCGGCGGCGATGGGTGGGTGCCCCTCTCGATCATTCTCACCGACGGCAATCAGATGCCGAGCGACACGAGCATCCGCACGATGGCGATCTCGATGAGCGACCCGAGCGTGATCATGATCGCTCTGGCCTCGCCGCGGCGGCGCGTGTATCGGACGACGAACGGCGGCGCGTCGTGGATCGACGTCACGAATAATCTGCCGCCCGGCCGCACGATCCTCCATCTCGAGATCGATCCGCAGGATTCTCACCGCGCCTTCGCCGCGCTCGCCGGAACCAGCGGTCCCTCGGTCTGGTTCACACCGAATGGCGGCATCGCCTGGGAGGCGCGGAGCAACGGACTCCCATCGTTCTCGGCGCAGACAGTCCGGTTCGATCCGATCGATTCCACCACCGTGTACGCAGGAACCGATGTCGGCGTGTACCGCTCGATCGACAGCGGTCTGTCATGGCAGCGGTTCGGAACGGGGATGCCCGCAGTCTCTGTCTACGACGTCGACCCGCTCAATGACGGCACGATTCTGCGTGCAGCGACGCACGGCCGCGGAGTGTGGGAGCTCGTCATCGGCGAGCCGCCGAACGCGCCGCCTGCCGTCGTGGTCGCGTCGCCGGCGACATCGCAGCTCACGGTCGCGAAGGGGACGACGCTCTCATTCATCGGGACGATCAGCGATCTCGACCTCGATCCCATCGACGCATCGTGGACCTTCCCTGACACTTGGACTTCAGTAAAAGTAAACAGCGGCGAGACGGTCAAGCATCGATTCGATCGCCCCGGACGCTTTCCCGTCGGCCTCTCCGCGACCGACGCGCGCGCAGGCATCGGTGCGACCACGGTCGAAGTCGATGTCCTCGATCCGGCCGACTCGTGCTCAGCACCTGTGGAGATCGCGCCCGCGGGACCGTTCCCGTATAGCGTGACCATCAATACCGATCTGGCGACGAAAGAAGGCAGCGATCCACGCAGTCCTCTCTCCGCGTGTTATCCGTTCAATCCGCAGTCGAGTACGTGGGCGAGCTTCACGCCGGTGACGAGCGGCGACTATCAATTCTCTCTCTGCGGGTCGGCCGTGTCGGCGGTTCTCGTCGGCTACACCGGAGATGCGTGCGGCACTCTGACATCGAACGGCCTCTGCATCGCCCGGCAGAGCGCAACCACTGATTGTTCGTCGTCGTCCACGACGCAGACGATCTCGCTCAGCGCGGGCCAGACCGTTCGCTTGTTCTTGACGAATTACTTCTCGAATGACTGGGGCGATATCACGCTCACCGTGACGCAGAATTCGGCGCTCTCGCTGATCGTGACCAGCGTCGCTCCGCCGCTGGCCGCGCCCGGAACTTCGGTCGTCATCAATGGTCTCGGCTTTCAGCCTGGCGCGACGGTCACGATCGGCGGAGTGCGCGCGGACAACGTCGTCGTCGTTTCGCCGAAAATCATCACCGCGACGATCGGCCAGCGCTCCGGCGGCAGCAGCGACGTGATCGTGCACAATTCCGATGGCACGACGAGCACGCAGGGGAATGGCTTCACGTATGTGACGGTCGACACCGGGCCGAAGCGAAGGGCGGTCAGAAGATGAGGTCGTGGGTCGTCGGTCGTGGGTCGTGGGTCGTGGGGGCATCGTCGCCTGAGGCGCTAAGGCCCCCACGACCTACGACCGACGACCCACGACCTACGTTGTCGTAGTCGTTGGCGGCGCCGACGTGTTCGTCGACGGCGCCGGCTGCGAAGTCGTATCCGTCTTCGGCGGTTCGCGCGTCTCGGTCTTGGGTGGCGGCGGGGGCGGGGGCGAGGGCGGAGTCGCCGCCGTATCTGTGCGGAACACGCCACCACCGAGCTCGGTGCCGGTCGTCGACGTCGCTTCGGGCGATGTGATGCCGGCGGTGTCGAGCGCTATCGGATTTCCGAACTGATCGAAGCCCGAGATCATCGGCATCTGCGGGCTGTGCAGCGGACATAACACTGTCGGCTCGGTGCCGCTCTTGAACGCCTGGTTCACGATCGTGCCGGGCGGGCAGTATGGAGTGGCCAGTCCTCCGCTCGTCTCATCCATCTGTGCGAACGAGATTCCGCCGGGAACGCCGAAATCGAGATTTGGCTGGCCGCTCGTCACGGCGAGCATGTACTTCGTCCAGATCGGCACCGCTCCTTCGCCGCCGGCCAGGCCGATCGGCGCATTGTCATCGAAGCCGACCCACGTCAACGCCAACGTTTGCGGAGTGAATCCGATGAACCACGCGTCGCGCTTGTCGTTCGTCGTCCCGGTTTTGCCGGCCGCCACGCGACGAAATCCCATGCTGCGCGCTCGCGCAGCGGTCCCGCGGTCGAGCACACCTTTCATCACATCGGTGAGGATGAAGACGTCGCGCGCCGGAAAAACCTGGACCGGCTGAATGGCATCGCTCGTCGACAGCAATGTGCCGCGATCGTTCGTCACGAAGCGGATCGTGCGCAGCGGCAGTCGCGAGCCGAGGCGCGCGATCGTCGAGAATGCGTCGGCCATCTCGATCGGCGGAATGTCCGCCGCGCCCAGGACGATCGAGGGATTGCTGCCGTCGAGCTCCGTCTGGATGCCGAGGGTCTTCGCGGTCTTGAGGATCGGCTCGATGCCACAGGCGAGACCGACGCGCACCGTCGCGGAATTCATCGATTGCTCGAGCGCCTCGCGCACCGTGACCGTGCCGTGATACGCCTCTTCATAGTTGCGCGGCGACCAATCAGCCGAGAAACGGCGCTTCAGAACAAAACGCTGGTCGCTGACGAGAGTGGCCGGCGTGATGTTCTGACTGGAGAGGCTCGGCTCGAATGCCGTGAGATACACGAATGGCTTGAAGAGAGAGCCGACCTGACGCTTCGCGTTGAGTGCGCGGTTGAACTGGCTCTGGTCGTAGTTGCGGCCGCCGACAAGCGCGCGGATCTCGCCGCTGGGAACATCGACATGGATGATGACGCCCTGCAGCGGCGTCGCCGATCGGCGCAGACGCGAGTAACCACGCTCCAGAGCGCGCAAGCTCGTATCGATTGTCTGCGTCGCTGTGCTCTGCGCGTTGAGGTCGATCGCGGTGTAGATCTGCAGGCCGCGGCCCTTCACGTCCGTAACGCCGTAATCGCGCGACATCTCCTGCAGCACGCGATCGACATAGAACGGGATCGATCCGAGGCCGCTCTTCTCCCGGAATGGCTTGCGCGGCAGCGGCTCGGCCTTCGCCTTCTCGTACGTCGCCTGATCGATCTTCCGGTAATGCAGCATCAGGTCGAGAACCTTGTTGCGGCGCGCGAGCGCACGCTCCGGGTTCACGAACGGCGAATAGTTGTTCGGACTGCGAATCATCCCCGCCAGGACCGCCGCCTGGGCAACGTCGATCTCGGAGACGGGCTTGCCGAAGTAAAACCGCGATGCTTCACCGACGCCGAGAATCGAGATCGAGCGATTGCGGCCGAGATAAATGTCGTTGAGATACGCCTCGAGAATCTCCTGCTTGCTGTACTTCCAGTCGAGGATCACGGCCATGAACGCCTCGACGATCTTTCGCTTCAGGGTCTTCTCGCTGGTCAGGTAATAGTTCTTCACCAACTGCTGCGTCAGCGTCGACCCTCCCTCGGTCACACCGTGCGCGCGGATGTTGCGAAAGAATGCGCGCATGATGCCGAGGGGATCGACGCCGGGATGGTGCCAGAAGCGGATGTCCTCGATGACCACCACTGCGTCCTGAAGATGCTTCGGCACCTGATCGAGCGTGACGGGACGGCGATTCTCGAGCTGATCGCTGAGGATCGAAGTCAGCATCTCCGGTTCGAGCGCGGCGTTCTCGATAGGCCGCGCTTCGCGCAGCGACACGACCGCTTCGATTCCGCCCCGCCGAAACGTCACGCGTACCGGCTGCGCCGGATAGCTGCCGCTGGGATGGCGGAACTCGCGCGTATAGATGTCGATCTGTCCTTTGCCGGCCGTGTAGTCGCCCGGATGCGTGACCGAATCCGCCTGCCGATATCCGAGTCGATTCAGCTTCTCGAGGAGGTCATCGCTCGGAAGCGGCTCGTCGGCCTTCAGCGGTGTGTAGTCGGCGTAGATGCGCGTCGGGAGCGATAGACGGCGCAGTTGAAACTTACCGACCGAGACTTTGTAGACGTAGGCAAACAACAGCACGATGACGACGATGAACGTCGTCACCGCGATCGAGAGGATCTTGAAAACAGTCCGGCGAGTCGGCAGCCGCGGAGCCAGATCAGACATCTACTGCGCGACGATTGCCAGATTCCTGCCGCCTCCCTTTCCGTCGCGCCGGAACGAGTGAAAGATCGAGCCGTCACAGCGCGTACACAAACCCGAATCAAAGATGCGGTCCGGCCTGAATCCTCTCTGAAGAAGCAGGTCGACGGTCAGTGCGGGCACATCGACGTGTGGCTTGGCGTGGGTGCGATCGACGACGCCCGACGGAAACTGCGCCGCGACCTCTTCCCCAACTTCGAAGCAGCAGACCCGGATCGCAGGACCGAGGTATGCGCAGGCTGTTTTCGAATTGAACGAGCTCCCCCGCTCGAGAGCGTCAAGGGCGACGGTCGTAATCCTCTGCGCGGCGCCGCGCCAGCCGGAGTGAATGTTGGCGATTGTCTCCCCATCGATGAGAGTGACTGGCAGGCAGTCGGCGATCTTGATGCCGAGGGCGACGTGGTGCTGATCAGTCCAAAGGGCATCGCATGGGTCGCTGGTCGCGGCCTGCGACCCGTGACCGACGTGTTGAACGGATGTCCCATGCACCTGATTGCATGTGTAGAGCGTCGCTTCCATGCCGAATCGCTGCGCGAGCAGTCGCGTGAGCCCGTCGCTGATCCGTCCATCAAAATCCAGCGTCGTATAGAAAAGCGCTTTCCCTGCCGGCAGCGTGGGGGCGATGACGATACGCCCCAGCTCACTCTGTTCGATCGCGAACACTACGACGGCACGGCCCGCAACTCGGAAATGCGCGAATGCAGCTGCTCCGTCACCGCGACGCCGCGCAGCAGTGAGGCGGCCTTCTCGAACTCCTGCACCATCGTGTCGAGGGCGCGGCGGCCATTGCCGCTCATGATCCCGTCGAGCGCGAGGAGAAATTGCTTCTCGATGGTCTTGTGAGCGGACTGACCGAGAAACTCCTCGGCGATGGCGCGAATCCGCCCGGCCAGGTCGACGAGCTCTCCGTTCTCTTCGTCGGGAGAGCGTTCAACTTTTTTTTTTAGTTGCACCAGCTCTCCGGTGATCATGCCGTAGAGGATCTTGGCCACGTCGAACGACGACATGTTCACGACGCTTCCGATGTCGGAGATCGAGCGATGTCCGTCGATCTTCGTGATCAGCATCCATTCGTGCGGATTCAGAGTGACCTGTTCGTGCCGGTTCTCGCGGGCGATCAACTCCGGGACGTAGTCAATCGATGGGATCTTCTTCGACAGGACGCGCCATTCGTCGAGGCGCCGCGCCGCTTCCATCAAGAGGTTGGTATTCGACTTCGTGATGGTCTGGCGATCGGTCTCCTCGCCGGGGTTGAACTGAAATTCTCCCGAGTTCCAGATCGCCAGCGCGTAAATCGCTTCCTCGCCAATGAGATCGCCCACCAGGGCGTGCACCATCTGACCGCTTCTGAGGTAGATGAACCCGCGGTCGGCCTCGCGCGTGAGCGTGAACTTGCCCGTCTTACCCGAAACGCTCACGAGCTGAATGATGTCGGGCAGAGGAAGCTCTTTCAGGGAACCCTGGAATGCCATTGCTCTCCGATGAACCTAACCCAGCGTTCTGGATGCGTCAAGAAGGATTGACAGCGCGTGGCGCCTGACGCTCGATCGCGACGAGTGCCCAGATTCCAAATGCAAAAGCGGCAACGAAGCCTGTCGCCAGACGCAAAGGGTTCGTACTCTCGCGAAGGCCCAGCGCCTGCGTAAGCCCGTCGATCGCCATCGGCAGCGCGGCCACGTACATCGTCGAGCGCATCAGCCGCTCCTCGACGATCGGAAAAAGCGTGAAGGCCGCAACACCGGCGAAGAGACCGATGTAGAAACCGGTGCAGCGCGCGCAGATCGGCATGGGGACGTCGAACATCGTGAGGCATCGCCGCTCGATTCCGTGACAGAGCAGGCGGAAGAGAAGTCGCCAGCGCATCGACGCGCCATGCGCGATCGCCCATGCGCAGAGCGAGCTCGCGCCGAGGATGAAGACGGGAATGGCGGAGACGACGGCCGCGACGATTTTCGTATCGCGTCTCATCGTCGTTTTGACAAACGGTAGACCTCTGCGAACGCGTATCCGGCCACGGTCATCGCCCAGAATTCCGTGAAGATGATGCCGATGCAAAGCAGGATCACGCCGAAGCTGGCGGCGAACCGCGAGACCAGATACACGACGATCGCCAGGAGATAGTTGCCGATGTTCGCTTTGATGAACTCCCAGATGCGCCCGAACTCGAACGCCGCTCCGAAGCGGCGCTCGACGATCGCCATCAGCAGGGCACCCGGAACGAAGAACCAGAGAGCCAGGCTGAGCGGACCGATGATGCACCAGAGGCAGCCGAACACGCCGCCGCCGATGTCGCGGACGTTGTCGTTGTGTGCGCCACTCAGGAGCATCGCGGGAATCGCCGCGAAGATCGCCAGCAGGACGATGGGTGCTGAATAGATCAATGCCACGACGAAGAGCGTGAGCCCTTCGCTGAAGAACTCGCCAAGGTCATCCCATTCGGGGAGCGGATGCTGGAGGCCGGCGATGACGTTCCTCACCAGACGCGCGATATAGCCGAACAGAAAGAAGGCGCCGATCAGGACAAAGGAAGCGAGGACGAAGAGGCCGCCGATGAGAACTTTTGGCAACCATCGCGGATCCTCGAAGACAAAAGCGAATGGCCTGATGAAATCGAATGCGACACTATCAGGGCGCGCGGGCGGCGGTGGCGGCGGTGGAGGGGGCGCGTAGACATCCGTCATTGGCTCATCAGTTTATGCTGTCGTAACCTGGAAGAAAACGGCATCGTCAAACCTTTTACCGGGCACCCGTGGACGAGCAGATCGAACTCCTTGCCGCAGAGCAGAATCAACAGACGCCCGGCGTTCGCGTTCCCGGCCCGGTGATCGTCTCGGTCATCGTTCACATCCTTCTGATCATCGGCCTCATTCACGCGTATCACCCCATCACATCCGACGACAAACCCGTTCCGATTGCGCGCTACATCGAACTGATCAAGCAGAATCCGAAGGATTTCACCGAAGCGCCGGGCAAGAGCGTTGACAAAGCGCCCCTGAATGCGCTCTGGTCCGATGCGAACCGTCGCGCCTCCGCGCCGCATCCGACCGGCGACACTCCGACGCAGCGTCCCGGCGACCGTGGCGTGTACACACCGCCGATCGAGAGTGCCGCTCAGCCGGCTCCGGCCCAGCAGGCATCAACGGAGAACCGAGGAACGAGGAACGAGGACACGCAAGCACTGCCAGCCGATATTTCCTCGCGCATCCCCGCGCTGCGGACGAGCCAGGCGGCGATGTCAAGCGGCAACGTGAACTGGCGCGACGCCATCAAGGAAGTCGGGAAAGTCGCCTCCCTCGGCGGCGGTCAGAATCTCGATCTCAGCAAGATCGGCGGCGGTGACAAGGGATTCGTCGAGCAAGGTCCGTTGTCCTTCGAAACCCAGTGGTACGACTGGGGCGCATACGCCCAGTCGATGGTCAGCAAGATCCGCATCAACTGGTACGACAATATGCCTCCGCTGATCCGCACGGGGATGAAGGGCGTCGTGACGATCCGCTTTGCGATTCAACGCGACGGCAGCATCACCGATATCACGATCCTCAACAGCTCCGGCGTCCCGCCGTATGACTTCGCCGCGAAGAAGGCCATCGAGCTGTCGTCGCCGCTCAATCCTCTGCCTGCCGATTTTCCAAAGTCGTCAGAGCACGTGACGGCGATGTTCTTCTACAACTCCGAGCCGCCGACCCGATAAAGTGCCATGGAGTGCGGTGCCTTGGCACCGCTTTCAAAGGCGTGCATGCGGACGGTAACGGTTCCGAAGTTCGTCACGATTCTCCTGGCCCTCATCGCAACGGTGGCCATCACCGGTTTGACGATCTGGGCATCGGGTCGCAGCTACACGAAATTCGAGCCGCTGCCGTTCGATGAGCTGCGGCATCTCGCGCACCGGGTCGCGCACAAGCCGGTCTCGACGCATATCCTGGCCGTCATCGTCGTCCCGATCATCGGCAACATCCTGCTGTTCGTGCCCTGGGGCTTCCTCACGTTCATCGCGCTCTACTCCGTCGACCGGCCGACCGTGCAGACATACGTGCTGACGATCCTCCTCGGCTTCACGTTCACGGTGCTCATCGAAGCGTGGCAGTACTTCCTTCCGTCGCGCGTGGCCGATATCAACGACGTGATCTGGAACACCGTGGGCACGGTCGCCGGCGCGATCCTTGGACACATGCGGCTGCGAGTGCGGTTCGAGTTCGAGTGATTGATCGGGTCGTGGGTCGTCGGTCGTCGGTCGTGGGGGCTTCAGCGTTCTTGCGATGAGGCCCCCACGACCTA
>DASXRT010000231.1:0-18828 GCA_036506455.1 Thermoanaerobaculia bacterium | reverse complement strand
TCGCGGCCGTGTCGCTCACGTTCACGTTCTCTTCCTTCTTACACGCAAACATGAAGAAGGCCAGAGCCATCACCATGAGGATCGCAAGACTTCTCTTCATTTGTGTTCCTTTCTTGATTCGAAAATGGGGATGGAAAATCGAGGAATGTGAGCAAACTTCTTTGGTGCCGGCCCTCACCTCCTTGCCCGTTTCTTCGGTTTACTTAACCGGGAAATCGTGATCTGTGGAGACGGGCTCATCCTCAATGGGACAAGACCCGTCCTCTTCAAAGCAACACGGGTGCCACGCCGCGGTCAGTACTTCTTCTTCGCTGCACCCTTTTTTGGTTCCGATGTTGACTTCTTCGTCGGCGTCGAAGTGCCCGTCGCCGGCGTGGTCGACGTCGCGGTACCGCTCGTAGAAGTCATCATGCCTGTCATCGATGTGTCGGTCATCGACATCGTCCCGGTCATGCCGGTGGCGGATGTATCGGTCGTCGACATCGTGGCGGTGATGCCGGTCGTGTCGCTCGCCGTGGTCATTGACGTATCGGTCGCAGCGGTCTCTGTATTGGCGTTTTCCTCTTTCTTGCAACTGACGGCGAAGACGCCGATGAGGAAAAGAGCCAGTATCGTGAGAATGAGTGACTTCTTCATGGCGGCGTAATATTTAGAAAGTCTCAAAGGATGTCAAGCAGCCCACGCGTTCCGCTCACATGTGTGGTCACGCCGGTGACCGCGACAGTGCCTTCGTTTGATGGCACCGTGATTCACTACGATCGGTACGACACCGCGTCACGCGCGGCCATTCTGATCGTTCCCGGGTTCTGGCGCGATCGCCGTCATCCGTCGATGATTCATCTGGCCGGCTTGCTGACGTCGAGCGGGTATCGCGCCGCAATCGTCGACGTGCGCGGGCACGGCGATAGTGAAGGCACGTACGGCTTCAACTACAACGAGCACTATGATGTCGCCGCCGTCGCGAAGGATGTTCTTGCGAAAACCCCGGTCGAGGCGATCACCCTGATCGGCTTTTCGTACGGCGGCGCGATCGCGATATCGACCGCGGCCCGACACACGCTGCCGCTGGCTTCGGTCGTTCTGATCTCGCCGGTCGCCGATTTCCGGATGATCGTGCCGCGGATCAACCCCTTCACGATTCATCGGCACATCGCATTCTCACAGGCGTTGAAACGTCCCCGATTCGCGTGGCGGATGCGAAGCAGCGTCAAACTGCGCGCGCTCGACGACATCAGGGATGTTCACGTGCCGGTCTGCTTCATCCACGTGAAGAATGACTGGCTCGTGGCCCACCGCCATTCGATTGCGCTGTACGAGCAGGCCAACGAGCCGAAGGAGCTGCACATCCTCGACGTCGCGGGGAACTACCACGCCGACCGGATTTTTTCTGTTGCCGCTGATTCGATCGAACCGATCGTGACGTCCTTTCTGGAACGGTTCACGCCGCGATGAAAAAGGCCGCGCTCGTCGCGCGGCCAGTTGATTTGTGTAGATTGATTCAGCTTACGGAAGCGGAAATGGCGGCATGGGATTCGTCTTCGGTATCTGGACGATCTCGAGGATCTGCAGCTCCGGCAGGAACTCTTCAATGCGGATCGCGACCGTCTCTGGTTTCGGCTTCGTGTTGCTTCCGCCTTCTTCGGTCCACTGTTCTCCGTCGTATACCCACATAGGAGCTTCCTTTCCACTCCACGCCGGCCTCGCCTGCGTAGCCTCCATTACTTCAAGCGGCCTGCCACTTGGCACTGTCGCCAACGCTTCTCACAACTACATGTATACGTGCGAGTTATGGATTTGGATGGGCGGAAACGTGGCCGATTTGTGACTGCGTTGTCCAGATTTCAGATCAACACTGTCCAACTCTCAGGCCGTCGTCCGCAAATGCTCAGCCAGCTTGCGATAGGCCTTGCCCCGATGGGAGTGGGTATCCTTCTCCTCAGGCGTCATCTCGGCGAACGTTTTCGTCGAGCCCTTCGGAAGAAACCAGGCGTCCCAGCCGAAGTGCTGTTCGCCGCGCGGCTCGACCAGGATCTCGCCCGCCGTTTCGCCGTGAAAGATCCTGCCTTCGACACCGTTCCAGTAGGCGACGCAACATTGCGCGCGAGCAGAGCGGTTGCGCATCGCGTACGCGATGACAGCGAGCCCGGTTCCCCCGGCCGCCTCGAGCAGCCAGCGGACGTACGGACCAGGGAAGTTGCCCAGCTCATCGAAGCCGAGTGAGACATCTTCGACGATGAGACGGCCATAGCCTTTCGTGCGGGCAACCTCGAGTTTGTAGCGCGTGATCTCTTCGACCGTCGCGGCTTGAATCTCCGGCAACGCGATCGAGACACGCAGCACCGGGACGCCGAGGATACGCTCGGCTTCGATGCCTTTGTTGGGATTCGTGGAGACGAGGATCAGCTTGTCGCGATCGCCAGGCTTCGACACGGCGCGGATTCTAGCGCGACCACTCTGTGCGGAATGCTCGAATGGAGCGAGTCAGCCGCGTCTTCAACCGTGGCGGCGCAGCCGCGCTGAGCCGGGCAAATCGCGCCATCAGGAAATTGCGCAGCGCCTGCTGCACTCGCATGCGCCGTTCGCAATCGGGACAGAGGCTGAGATGGCTCTTCAGGTCCTGCCGCGTCGTTTCGCCGAGCGAACCATCGAGGAAGAAGTAGACAACGCGTTTGACATCGCGACAAAGCATTGCAGCGCGTTGCAACGGCGAGCCTTCTGCCAAGAATTCCAAAAAAAAGAGGACAGGCACGATTGCCTGTCCTCCATTGAATTCGGTGGAATGAGTTACCCGATGTCGAACCGCTCTTCCTCTTCTTCTTCCGGGACCTCGAACTCGAAGTCTTCGTCCTCAGCCGCGGTGAAGAGAGCTTCTTCCTCGTTCTCTTCCGGCTCAGCCGCTTCGGTCTCTTCTCCTTCGGAGGCTTCCTTCTTCTTGCGGCCCTTCGTCTCGTCCTTGCGCGAGCGCATCTTGGCCGGCTCCGCGCCACCGCGGATGTAGCCGTATTTGCGGGCGTACTCGAGCAGCGTACGCTCGAGCATCTTGCGTCCGCGATAGAGTCGCGACATGACGGTGCCCACCGGGCAGTCGAGAATCTCGGCGATCTCCTTGTAGGAGAAGCCTTCGATGTCGGCGAGCAGCACCACCATCTTGTAGTCGTGCGGCAACGAGTCGAGGGCGCGCTTGACGTCCTCGTCCATCATGTCCTGGAAGATGTCCGTCTCCGGATCCTTGATCAGATCGGGAGCGTTCTTCTGGATCACTCGCTCATACGACTCTTCGATCTCGGAGAAGTCGATCTTGTGCGGCGTGAGCTTCTTCTTCCGATAGTTGTTGATGAAGGTGTTCTTCATGATCTTGAAGAGCCACGCCTTGAAGTTGGTGCCTTCCTCGAACTTGTCGTAGTACTTGTACGCCTTGAGATACGTCTCCTGAACGAGGTCTTCGGCGTCCTCGGAATTCCGGGTCATCCGGTAGGCGGTGTTGTAGAGCGAGTCGACGTAAGGCATCGCTGCCTTCTCGAAGTCCCAGCCCTGCTCGTGCTCGTTCGCTACCGCGCTCTTCATGATCTCTCCCCTGGGTCAAACTTCAAACTTCACACTCCATGCCGCATGCACCATTAGATGCAGCAACAAATAAATTAGTTACTCCCGAGCCCCAAATCGTTGAAATCAGGAAAGTTCAGGATTTCGTTGTTCGCTCGGATCCCGAGACGGCTCAACAAAGTCGCGTCACCAGCTTCGGACACGGCCGTCCTCGGAATCGGTTGTACTCAATGAAAGACTACGGTCGTCAGGCGGGAACTGCTGGCAAACCCGTTGTGAACAAACAGTCACAGCGGGGATATTCCCGCGCGTGATTATACACGGTCCGCCGCGGAGATCAATCCCTGAAGATGGCCAGGAGATGCTCGTAGGCACGTGTGATCTCGATGAATCGCGCGGCCTCGCTCCGCTGGATATCGTCCGATGCTTCGTGAAACTTGTCGGGATGATGCTTCGCGGCGAGGCGCCGATACGCCGAGATGATGATTGGCCGGGTCGGAGTTCCTTCAATCTGTAGAACACGCAGCCATTCCACAGTTCGCGATTCGTCGCGGACGAACAGGGGCATCGCGCCACCGCCTCGATCAGCTTCGCGAGGCCGCGCGTCTTTCGCATGATCGACGTATTCGAACCCATACCGTTCGCGGAGACGAGCGAGCGCATCGGTATGAAATCCGAGAGCGAAGCTGAGGTCGAGGAGCGCGGCGTACTGCCGCAACGGCACCGGAGCCTTGCGCGCGGCGGCAAACTGCACCGCACTTTCGAGAAGCCGCGCACGATCGGCGTCCGAGGCGACGCGCGCGTAGGACTCGCCCCAGCTCGTGATATCGACGCCACGCGTCACCCGTGCGCCGAGTCCTGCGCCACGACGGATCTCTCGCAGCGCATCATCCGGCGCGGACCCGCCGGCGACCAGCACCTGATAGAGGATTGACGCGGCGATCTGATCGCGATCGGCAACCGCTTCGCGTGCTCTGGCGTCACCTTTCGCGAGTGCGATCGCGATCAGAACGAAGACCGCCACGGCGCCGCCCACCACGATCATCACGAGGACCGCGAGGAGCTCCACGAGGGTTACACCGCGACAGCGAGAATCGAATCGACGGTCGCGATCTTCGCCTGCAGCTCGGCATCGCTCAACACCGATCGCGAACCTTCGACGTCGATCTCTTCCTCGACACTGAGCCAGCTTCGACAACCTGTGTACTCGTCGCGAAAGACCACCTCGACCGGCCGCGCCAGTGCATACGTCCGGACACCGATGACATGCAACGCCTGATCAGGTCGAAAGCGATAACGCGCTTCGAGCGTCTCGCGGGGGAGAGCCACGAGCGGCGCGAGACGGTCGAGCGCTTCGACATCGCGAGCTCGCCAGGAGCGCACGACTTCACACCAGTGCGTGATCGTGACACTCCTTCGCGCTTCATCTTCGCCCTGATGAAAGTACGTCGGATAGAGATAGAACTGCGGAGCTTCCACGCCGAACTTCGGATCGGCGATCCCGCCTTTGCGGATCAGGATGACCTGCTCGCCGCGGCCAAGAGATTCGATGACCGTCGACCACTCTTTGAGCGCGGTGTGATTGGCAAGCTTCTTCATCGCTTCTCTGGAACAAACGTCACCGAGTTCACCGGCCCTTCCCAGATCGTCACCGAAGTAACGATCGCGTTCTCATCGGCGACCGAAGATGTCAGCTCGCGATAGAACCAGGCGGCGATGTTCTCCGCCGATGGGTTGATCTCATGGAACGGAGGAACATCGTTGATGCAACCGTAATCGAGTTTCTTCGCCAGCACCTCGAGCTTGCGCTTGGCGCTGACGAAGTCGACGGCGATCGAGTCACTGTCGACACCGCCGCCGCGCGATGCGAGATCGGCTTCGACTTTGTATGAATGACCGTGCAGCGGCTCGGAGATGCCGCGATACTCGCGCAGATAGTGAGCGGCTTCGAAGCGCGCTTCGACGCGGATCGAATACGAGCCCCGGACAGGCGAGGGCGCCTGTCCTCCACTCGGAAAGATGTGATCGATCGTGCTCTGACTGGCACCGAGCTCGCGCAGCTCTTCCGGCGATGACTGCGAGCGCAGCAGGTTCTCCGCGCGGCTGTCGTCCCAGCAGGAGGCGGGGTTCGAATCCTCCGCGAGTGCGATCAATGTTTCGATGGTTTTCCTGCGGCGCTCGTCCACGTAGAGCGGAAGTGTACAATGCGCGCCGATTCGCGATGCCCCTCCCCAAAAGCGTCCTCTGCACGAGCTGCGACCGCACGTATCCCGAAGGCTGGAAGCGCTGTCCTTACTGTGGCTTCGACCCTTTGCGCGCGAGGCAGGAATCGCAAGCGCGCCGCTTCATGCAGAAGAAAGTACAGGAATTCGAGCAGCGGACCGGTCGTCCGCGAAGAGAAGAGAAGCGTCCGGCGCCGCCGCCACAACGGCCGCCTCGCCGGGAACGAGATCGCCAGCAACAACAGCGTCTCGAGCAACCACGCGGCCGCCGGCGCCGCCGCGGTCGTGGAGGTCGAGATCGTGATCAGTCTGCGCCGCCGCAGCCGCACCAGCGAGCGGCAACTCCACCACCGCAGCAACCGCCGCCGGGTGGCGGAGGCGATCGCGGTCGCCGGCGCCGCAGATTTCGCAGACGCCGCCGCGGTGATGGCGGAGGCAACCCTCCGCCGCCGAAGCCTCCGCAGACTTAGGTCGTCGTCCCTTCGGGAACGGCGTTCTCCGGCGGCGCGGCGGGCGGGCGCTTCATCATCATCAAGCGCGCCGAGCACTCGGCGAAACCTTCGCAACGAATGCAGTAGCCGTCGTGATGCTCCGGCTTGAAGTCGGGTGGCGGACAAATGTTGACGCCGCGAACGATGTCGCGCTCGCTCTGCGCGACGAGTCGATCGATCTCCGTGGCGTTGCCGCTGTTGATCGCGCGCTTGATAGCCACGAACCGCGCCGCGTTGCGAATGGCGGTCCCGTCGGGCATTTCATCTTCATCGATCGCGTCCTGCTCGCGAATCACGATCACGCGAACGCGCTGCGACAGAAAGAACGCGTAACTCGTCGCGCAGCCGACGAGCGCTGCGATGTTCGAACGACCTCCGGCGAATACGCCGGCGATGAGAACGAGCGCCGCCACGTACGCGATCCAGCGAATGCGTACCGGCACGGCTCCAAAGAGATAGAACGTCTGTTGCGGAAACGTCGACGCATACGCGAACAGCAGCGAGAAATTGACGAAGTAGGATCCGAGGAGCGGGATACCGAGGGCGGCGGCGGCAATCGCCGAGCCGACGGTCGAGATCGCGAAGAACGTGAGGAAGTTCCACGTCCCCCACTCCTCCTCCACAGATGACCCCATCAGATAGAGCAGCAGGAGAGTGAAGAAGAGCACGAGCGGCTTGGGAAAAACGAACCATCCCTGTCCCGCTTGCGTGAACTGATAGGTGAACACGCGCCACACTTCGCCGGCAGCGACGGCACCGCGCTCAAACGAGAAGAGGCGCGCGTATTTTTCCGCGTCCTGGTACTCGAGGAAGAAGAACGCGATGGTCAGAAACAGCAGAATGTAAATGCTGCGAAGGTTTTCGCCTCTCGATCGGAACATGGGCCTGTCTGTCAGCGGACGACAATATTGTCCAGCCGTTCGAACTTCAGTGTAGCCCCATTCTGGACGCGGTGCCTGGCGGCCTCACCGGCACCCAGCTCGAGCACATACTTCGCCTGCGCATGCGGCGGATAGCTCGGGCACGGATCGGCCTTGCATGGCGGCACATTGCTCTCCACGTGGACGACACGCTTCTGATCGTCGATCCAGATCATGTCGAGCGGCACGATCGTGTTCTTCATCCAGAACGGGTAGTCGCCACTCTGCGGGAAAAGAAAGAGCATGCCGGTTCCGGCGGGCACGCGATCGCGGAACATCAGGCCCTGCGCACGCGTCTGATCGTCCGCAGCAATCTCGATGCGAACGGCGTAGCCGTCGGGAAGCGTGATGACGGGACCGGTATAGGGTTGCGTCGGCGTGACGGGCACAGGATTGCTGCAAGTGATCAGCAACGCGACGACGAGCGCCGCGCTATTTCTCACTCTCGACCTCGACCGCGTCCTCCTGCTTCTGATCCTTCGGGATCAGCTCGTACTTCTTCGCGTAGTAGCGGAATGAGCGGAACGACATGCGCAGAAGCTCGGCGGCCTGCGTCTGCACGCCTCCGGTGCGTTCGAGCGCTTTCAGCATGAAGATCTTTCCGATCGCTTCGAGATGATCCTGCAACGAGATTCCCTCCGGCGGAAGCTCGAACGTGGCGTCGGGAATGCGGCCGCCGAGGAGAACGTGCTCGGGAAGTGATTTCGTGGTGAGCACTTCGGAAGCTTCGAGCGCGATCATCCGTTCGACGACGTTCTCCAGTTCGCGGACGTTGCCGGGCCAGTGATACTTCTCGATCGCGCGCATCGCATCGGTGGAGATGTGCTTCTGCGGGACGCCGAGGTTGTTGCAGTACTTAGCGATGAAGTGCTCGACGAGAAGGGGGATGTCTTCTTTGCGCTGCCGCAGCGACGGCAGTTCGATCGGAATCACGTTGATGCGGTAGAAGAGGTCCTCGCGGAACGTGCCTTTCTGAATCGATTCGGACAGATCGCGATTCGTCGCCGCAATGACGCGGACGTCGATGGCATTCTCCACGTTCGAGCCGACTCTGCGGACGACGCGGTCCTGCAGGACGCGCAGGAGCTTGATCTGCATGGCCGTCGATGTCTCGCCGATCTCGTCGAGGAAGATCGTGCCGCGATCAGCCTCGGTGAAGAGGCCACGCTTCTCGCGGATTGCGCCCGTGAAGGCGCCGCGCTCGTGGCCGAAGAGCTCCGACTCGAGCAGGGTCTCGGGAAGAGCGCCGCAGTTGATGGAGACGAACTTGCCGCGCCGGCCCGAGTTGTAATGGAGCGCGCGGGCGATCAACTCCTTCCCCGTGCCCGACTCGCCGGAGATCAATACTGTCGACACCGTCTTGGCGACGCGCTGCACGATGGAGAAGATCTCCTGCATCTTCGCGCTCTTGCCGATGATGTTCGCGAATGTGAATTTCTCTTCGAGCGCGCTGCGGAGGTGGATGTTCTCGTCTTCGAGCTCTTTGCGCTCGACGGCCTTGCGGACGATGATCTTCAGCTCTTCGATGTCGAACGGCTTGGCGATGTAGTCGAAGGCGCCGGCCTTGAGCGCATCGACCGCCGACTTCGTCGACGTGTGCGCGGTGATCATGATGAAGGCGATGGAGGGGTTCTTGTCCTTCACCTCGCGCAGCAGATCGATGCCCGATCCGTCGGGCACCATCAGGTCGCAGAGGACGAGGTCGGGCTCATCCTTCTGGATCGCGGCGCGCGCGTCGGCGAGCGTCGGGGCGGCCTGAACGCTCCATCCTTCCTCCTCGAATACGATGGTGAGGAAGTCGCGGAGGGAGGCCTCGTCGTCGACGATGAGAAGATCCATGGATCGATTATAGGGCCCACGGCTCGAAGGCGAGCAGGTCATTGAGATCGTGTAGTTTACGGTCGTCGATGAACTCGCCGGCGAGCGCTGCGAGCAGCCGCTCGACCCCCGCTTTGTGGCGCCGGCAGAGCCATTCGGGCGCTTCGCGGTTGAACTGCACGACTGCGGCGGTCGATGTCACCCGCGGCCGCAGGGTCGGGCTCCGTGTGGCGCCGCCGACGTCGGCGGCGCTCCGAAGAATCCGCCTCCTCATCTCATTCTTCTGCGCCACGATGCTGAGCACGCGCGACCGATCACCGTTCGGCAGGAAATAGATTGCCTGCACCGACTGGCGCGTCTGTCCGATGCGCAACGCACGTCCGTTGCGCTGATCGACCTTCACCGGATTCCACGGCAGGTCGTAATGGACGACGACGCCCGCGCGCTGAAGGTTGAGTCCTTCCGCCACGAGGTCGGTCGCCACGAGAAGATCAACGCGACCGGACCGGAAACTCTCGATCGCCTCAGCGGCGCGCTTCCGATCGCGACCGGTCGCGAGAGCGCCATGCAACAGAGAAGCAAGATCCGCAGCCGTCGCCGCCCAACCCGTGAAGATGATCGCCGGCTCATCGCCGATCTCCAATAATCGCGATTTCGCCTTGGGCGACGCAGCGACGCATGCATACAACTCATCGAGGCGCGAAAGCTCCGCTTCGATCTCCTGCGCGTCAGCCGTCTCGCCGCCGGCGACGAACAATTCCCAGAACAGCACCTGCTGTACCGCATCGGCATCTTCTTCGTGTGCAAACGCGCGACGGTATTCGCGCTTCGGCAGCGCGAGTCCACTGGCCAGGCACTCGAGCGCGCGTTCGTAGAAACGCCGCTGACGCCGCACGCTCTCGAGCAGCGCTGCTTCACTCGACTCCAGGCGCCGCCACAGGAACTGCCTGAGAATTGCGGCTTCATCCACGAGCGGAAAGCGCAGCGAAGCGATCAGTCGCTCCACTTCGCCCCCGCCGTCGAACACGTCGTAACGGATCACCCGCGCTTCGAGCGTGCCGAATTGCAGCTCGACCGGCAGGGCCATTCGATCGCGGCGGATGACCAGCTCACCGACGATGTGACCGATCATCTGCCGATCGCGGTGCTCGAACGCGACATCGATCGATGGAACACCGCGGCACGCCAGCACATCGTCGCAGACGATGAGATCGATGAGCGCGCGGAGATCTCCCGTAGAGTTGCAGAGCGGCGTCGCCGTGACGAGGAGCATGCGCGCGCCGACCGAGCGCCGTGCCAGTGCGTCATAACGTTGCGTGCGCGGATTGCGAAAGGCGTGCGCTTCATCGACGACGAGCAATCGCCGCCGCGGCTCCGGCAACGTGAAGTCGCTGACGATCGTGTCGTGCGTCGTGATGCGCGCGGTCACGCCGAAACGGCGCAGCGTCTCGTTCCATTGTCCGACGAGCGAGGCGGGAACGATGACCTCGACGATTGCTCCGCGCTTTTCTTCGCAGCGTGCGATTTCTGCGGCGATGAATGATTTGCCGAGGCCCGGCTCGTCGGCGAGGATGCAGCCGCCGGCGCGGTCGATGATCTCCGTCGCTCGCCGGACCGCGTCGCGCTGATGCTCAGCGAGCACCGAGCCGGCGCTCCACGAAGACGCGCAGCGTCATCAGGGTGGCGCTACTGATGGCATACCACTCCGCCACGACCTCGTCGAGCTCCTCGGGCGTGCGTCCGCTGCGATGCGCTGCGCGCGAGAGGCGCACGAGCTTCTCCCATTCCGGCCGCTCCGGAGTGATGCGCGGGATCGGTAGACGAGCGACGGTCCGGCCGAAGTAGCGGTAGTGATCGTCCTTCGCGCGTTCGGCGGTGGCGAGGAAGAATGCGTCGGCAATCGTCGAGTTCAGAATCGCGGCGATCACATACGCCTCATCGAGCGACACGGCGTCGATCGAGTAAAGAGTCTGATTGGGAACGAGCGGCACGGTATGACCATCGATGTGGACGACATCCGGCAGCACGGCGGCGGCCATGCCGCGCGACACGTCCTTCCACGCGACTTTCACGCCGACGTGCTCCGGCCTGACGTACGCGAGCCGCAGATCGCGCATCCACTGCGGCGCGTCTTTCCATCCCGCTGCCGGCGGCCAGAGCATCCACTGCGACTCGGACGTTGTCCAACGACGAAGATCGCGTCCGCGCACGCAGCGGCAGAGCGCGGTCATCGGAATCCGCGCGCCGTCGTTCGTGATCAGATGCCCCTCTTCGATCGTGGAGCCCTCGACGAAGAACCGCTGGTTGTCGCCAGTCTTCACGCCCATCGTCGGACGGCGGCCGAGGGCATCGATGAGTGGCGCGTGTTCGGAGACGAGACGGCGCAGGATCGAGGCCACGTCCGGCGGCACGAGCGCCCATTCCGTTCCGGCGATACACAGCTCGCGTTGGGCAACATCGTACGAATCGCCATCGATCGTGATGCGAACGATGTCGGCTGACCCGCGGCGCGCGACGACTCCGAGCGGAAAGGTATCGGCATTGAAGAAGCGGCGCGCCTCGCCCGTCCAGTCGATGAGCGCGACCAGTGAGAGCTGTTCCTGCACAAATCGTCGCAGCGGCGCGGCGTAAGCAGCGTTCACGATCTTCACCGGCATGAGCATCGACACCACGCCATCGTGATCGGCGAGGCCGATCGCCCGCTCGAAGAACGCCAGGGAGAGATCAGGCTGATGAAACGGCACGCTGCGCGAGCCGCGACCGAAGAACGCGTATCGATCGCGGACCATGCGTCGCGATTGCGGGTCGATCCGCGCGTTGCGCACCCACGGCGGATTGCCGACCACGACATCGAATCCGCCGGCGGAGATGACCGGCGCAAAATGAACGTCGAACGAGAAGAAGTCGAGCGCACCACGCTCGATGCGCTCGAGCATCTGCCTGCTCTCGGCGATCCGCGCCTGCAGTTCGCGGCTACGGAGTTGATCGACGGAACCGTTACGTCCGAAGAGATCCTTCGGTGGGGCCGTGACCATCGTCAGCTCCTGCTCGTCGGTTTCGATCGCGCGCGCGAGGAGATCGGCGGCGAGCTTGCGATCGTTCGCCCGCAACAGTCGATAGAGCGCAGGGCGCTCGCCGCGCGGCGCGTGACGATAACGATCGACGAGATCGCGCTGCGCGCGGATGCCGCTCGCCCACTGCCGATAGATGTCGCCGCGATGCGCGCCGAGGAAGTCGACCGGGCCGAGGAGGGCATTGCCCTGGAGGATGTTGCGATCGAGATTGGGGAGCGGCGGGACGTCGTCGATGGGGACATCAGTTCCCGAGACGATGGCCAGCCAGAGCCGCAGCTCGCACAGACGGACGGCTTCGGGCTTGAGATCGACACCGTAGAGCGAGCGCTCCACGATGCGCTGGCGGAGATCGGGAGTGCGGCACTCCACGAGACGTCTCGTCAGTTTTTCGATGACATTGAGCGCCGAGAGCAGGAATGCTCCCGATCCGCACGCCGGGTCGAGCACAGAGATTTTTTCGAGACGCTGGACGAGCGCCGGTGCGGCATTCGCGAGATGGGTGGACATCTCACCGCGCCCGAGCAGCGCGTGCAGATCGTCGCGCAGTCCGCGATGCGAGCGGCTCAACCACTCGACGATCGCTCGGGTCGTCAGCGCGTCGACGATCTCCTTCGGCGTGTAGAAGCTTCCGCTCGCCGCGCGCTCGTCTTCGGCCATCAGCGACTCGAAGACTTTTCCGAGCATCTCCGGATCGATGTGCGTCCCGGCGGTGTCGCTCTCATCGACGCTGAAGTCGAACTTCTCGAACACGTCCTCGAGAACCGTGCGCATCACATCGTTCGAGAGATGCAGATCGGGATGGCGGCGCTCGAAAAACGACGGCTCGAAGAGACCGCCGTTGAGGTAGGGAATCGCGCCCAGAGCGAGTGCGGACGGGTCGCGCTCACCACGTGGTGTGTTGAGGCAGCCGAAGAAGAGCGGCAGAAGAACGGTGGCGAAGAACTCGCGGCCGTCGAGATGCGCGGCGTCGAAACGATCGATCAGAAATCGCCGCTCGCCGTTGAGCCATCCCTTCTCCTGAATGAAGGAGAGGAAGAGCAGTCGTGAAAGGATCAACAACGCCTGCTGCTCGCAATCCTCCTTCGACTCCCCATCGCACCGCTGCCCGAGCTCCTCGGCCACATTGCCGACCGCGGCGCGAAAACGGATGAAGAACTGCCGGCCGATGCTTTCGCGATCGAGAGCACGATCGCAGATCTTTGCCGCAGCCCGCGTGTCGGCATCGGTGAGGTCGAGAAGATTGAGCCGGTCGAGGGCCAGCGCTGAGGGCGCACCGAGGTCGAACGAGAGACGGCGTAATTTTCCGGCACGCGACAGGTCGAAGATCGAGCACGATTCTGAAGATTTATTAACAATGACTGATTTAGTTATCACATTGTAAGCAGCATAATCGCGCATGAAGTCTGCGATTGTTTCGGGCGCGGCAGGGCCATCGAGCAGAAAGAGATCGAGGTGCGGAAGCCGGGCGATCAACTGAAGATCGCGAAACGGAACAGACAGGCCGCCGCGCCGCCACTCGGCTCGATCGACCGGCACCGGCTCGACCGGATATCCGAGCTCGCGAAAGAGCGCGACGACGCCGCCGGCGCCGCTGCATCGGCGGAGACGCTCGGCGGTGATCATGTGCGGCCTCGCGTTGTTACACTGGGCGAGTGCCGATCCGCTGGGCCTACCTCAAACGCGTTCTGGCGGGCGCGATCTTCGGGCTGTACATGGCGAACCTGCTGTACTTCCTCAATCCGCAGGTCGACATCACTCCGGCGCGCCTCGTCGCCGTCACGCTCGTCTACGGCGTGATCTGCGGCCTGCTGTTCGGCACCGTGCTGTGGCTCCTGCGCATCGTGCGCGTGAAGATCTTCGGACGCGCGACCGACGAAGGCGAGTATCGCGCGCACGGATTCGGCTTCGTCGTCCTCGCCGCGTTCATCGCCACGATCATCTATTCGATTCACCTGCACGTGTTCCGCGATTACCTGCCGATCGGCGCGGTGCGCATCCTCAGCAAGGCGACGATCGTGATCACGGCCACGGCGTTCGCGCTGCTCATCCTCTGGTTCTTCGAACGCAATGCCGATCGGCGCGCGTCGCGAGCGATCTTCATCACCGGTGTGATCCTGATCGTGATCTCGTCGTTCTTCCTCTACCAGCGGCGCGAGAGTTACCGCACCGACAAGCGCGACATCGTCGTGGCCAACGTCGGCACGGTCGCCGGCAAGCGGCCGATGATCGTCATCGCCATCCGCAATCTGCCGTATGACTGGATCCTGACGATGGCCGGCGAAGGGATCGTTCCCTCCATCGACGCCACGTCGAAGTCGGCGTACTTCACTCGTGTCGAGCCGTTCGCCATCACCAGCCCTGACGCGCTGTGGGCCTCGCTCGCCACCGGCAAACTCCCCTATCGGCACGGCGTGACCGGGCGCTTCTCGTATCGAACGCCGCTCAATGGCTCCGATCCGTCGGAGCGCTTTCTCCTGCTGCCGAGCGGCGTCGGTTTCGAGGCCTGGGGACTCATCCCGCCCGTCAAGCGCATCTCCGCGCACCTTCCCGCAGGTGACGCGTTGCCGTTCTGGACGGCGTTCGAGCGCCTCTCGCTGCGCGCCCGAGTGATCAACTGGCCGTCGTCGGGTGCGCAGGCCGGCGCGCGTCGCGATCAGCAGAACGTCGCCCGCGTCGCGCAGCGATTCAACGGAACCGGCGCCGCGCGACAGCGCATCCTCGATGGTCTGGCGAGGGATTTCGCCGCGATGGCGATGCTGCAGGAGCCGCGCGCCTATGACCTGCGCGTCGTGGCGCTGGAAGGATTCTCGGAGGCGCAGCGTGCGCTGCACATCTTCACCAACGACCTCCCGCCGCGCTCTTCGATGAAAGGGGAGGCGCTGCGCGCTTACGCGCAGCAGCTCGATCGCATGATCGAAAACGTCGCTCGCGAGAACCCCGATCATCTCGTGGTGGTCTGCTCGCCGTCCGGCGTCGTTCCGGCCGCGGTACCGGCCACGGCGTGGTCGTTCGTCTCGCAGGCGATTCGCAACGACGATCCCGGCGCCGACGACGGATTCGTCCTCATCACCGGACCGGGCGTCACGCACACGGCCAAACCGGAGAGCGCGACGGTCGTCGACATCGTGCCGACGATCCTCTTCGCCGCCGATCTGCCGATCGGCCGGGACATGGACGGCCGCGTCCTCACCGATGCCTTCGCGGACGATTTCCTGCGACAGACGAAGCTCTCCGCGATTCAAACCTACGAAGCCGAGCAACTCGTCGTGCGGCGCAGCGGCGCGTGAGCTCACTTGTCCTCCCATCGCCGACGCTTCGCGTTGTAGCGAAGGAGTCTCACGCGCGCCGTCCCGGCGAGGACGCGCACCGCGTACGCCTGGTCGGCGTTATCGGTGAGATAGATCGTGCCCGGCGTCGCCTGGCCCAGCGGCGAGAACGAGCAGATCGTCGAGCGGTTGAACTGAACCGGCGAAGCGCCCGGAAGAATGGGATCGCCGTCAGGATCGCGGACGACGGATGGCGACAGTGAGATCGATGCCAGGTGCGGCGAGCTGCAGGCGGTTCGGGGAGCCGTGACGCGTCGATCGACTCCCGATTGGATATCGTCGTTGCGAATGCCATCGCCATCGCCGTCGTCGTAGATGGCGTACTGCCAGCCGGCGGCGGCCCGGGTGAACTTCACGCCGGCGTTCGAAGCGCGCGAGATCGCGCGAGATCGCGCGGCGCGGAAGATCGCTCGCAGCTCGGCGGATGCGGCGCGTACCGCCGCATGCCGCCGCAGCGACTGCGAGTGCGGCACCGCGATCGCGGCCGTGAGGCCGACGATCGCGACGGCGATCAGTAACTCGATGAGTGAGAAACCTTGCTTCGACATTGAATCTCCTTGGTCGTCGGTCGTCGATCGTTGGTCGTAGGTCGTGGGGGCATTTGTGCGCTGAGGCCCCCTTGCCGACGACCCACGACCCACGACCCGCCGTCCGGAAGGGGGTGCCGTCCTTGCGGACGGCACCCGGGGGGCGGGCGGCGCCTAGTTCGACGCCGTGCTGGAGGGCTGTGGACGCGACGCTTTCGCGCGCGCTTTGCGCGGCGCACGCACCTTCGATGTCAGCGTGCTCTTGCCGTCGAGGGTGATGTATGCGCTGATGCGCTCGAAGCTCTTGTCGCCGAAGCCCTTGACCTGCATCAGGTCCGTGGCCTTGTGGAACGCACCGTTCTGCGTCCGGTAATCGACGATGCGCTGCGCGGCCTTGGCTCCGACGCGCGGCAGCAGCGAGAGCTGCGCGGCATCGGCGGTGTTGATGTTGACCACGCCCGTCGGCACCGCGCTCTGCGCAAACGCGCTCGAGCAAACGACGGCGATGAACAGGGCGATGAAAAGAATGCTGTGGGACTTCCGCATGGGTCTTGTTCTCCTTTCGATTTGTAGTTAGTGGTTAGTAGTTAGTAATTCGTTGATATGGGCTGACCACACTTGACCTTTGTCGATTTGCTCTTCGCGACTCTTGCTTCCACATCACCTCCTTTCGCCGGCACACCAGCGCAAGGCGGCGACCACGGGCGCGAAATCGCGAAGTGAAAGAAAAATCGGGCGCTTAGCGCGCGACGCGTTTTGGCGACGCGTCAAAATTTCTTGCGCGAGCGAGTGCGATGCTCCGAAGTTGGCGGGTGCTATACTCGATTGCGGCGCCTAATGAAGGAAAAGCGCGAGATCTATCGCTTTCTCCACGTCACTCCTCGGCGCATCTTCGAGCAGCTCGATCAATACGTCATCGGGCAGCGCCACGCGAAGGAAGTCCTCGCCATCGCCGCGTACAACCATCTCAAGCGCATCGAGTATCTGAAGTTCGGCGGCGAGGTCTCGATCCGCAAGTCGAACATCCTGATGATCGGACCGTCGGGATCGGGGAAGACCTATCTCGCCCGGACGCTGGCGAAGATCCTCGACGTGGCGTTCGCGTACAACGACGCGACCGCGTTCACCGAAGCTGGCTATTACGGCGAAGACGTCGAAGTAGCGATCGGCCGGCTGCTCTACGCCACGAATCAGAATGTGAGCTCCGCGGAGAACGGCATCGTCTTCATCGACGAGATCGACAAGATCGCCCGGCGCTCCGGCGGCGCGCGCACCGGAGCGGGCTCGCGCGATATCGGCGGCGAAGGAGTGCAGCAGGCTCTTCTGAAGATCCTGGAGGGCGAGAAGATCTTCGTGCCGCTCAACGTCACCGCGCACTGGAACAAGTACGACTACGTCGAGATCGACATCTCGAACATCCTCTTCATCTGCGCCGGATCATTCTCGGACATGGAAGAGAGCAACGACGGCAAAGCGATCGGCTTCTTCAACGATGGTTCGTCCGACGCGCGCGAGATCCAGACCGACGACCTGGTGAAGTACGGCTTCCTCCCCGAGCTTCTCGGACGGCTGCCGGTGCGCGTGGAGCTCGACGCGCTGACCGCCGACGATCTCGTCTCGATCCTGACGCAGCCGCGCGAGGCGATGGTCCCCGAATATCAGCGCTTGTGCGCACTCGATCAGATCCAGCTCGAGTTCTCGCCTGACGCGCTGACCGAGATCGCGGCAGCCGCGCTGCGACAGAAGCTCGGCGCGCGCGCACTGCGCGCCATTCTCGAAAAGGTGCTCCATCCGATCCTCTTCGTCGCTCCCGAGCGCGCCGGCGAACGAATCATCATCGAGCCCGGCGACGTGCGCCGCGCCATCGCCGTGTAGACTGACGCGGTGAAGAGCGTAGGCATCGCCGCGAAGATCACAGCGCCGAAAGCGCTCGAGTACGCAAAGCGAACCGCTGATGATCTGCGCCGGCGCGGTCTCTCCGTCTGCTTCGATGAAGCGACCGGCGATGCGATCGGCGAAACGAAGAATTGCTTCGCGCGTGCGGAGCTTGGCAATCATTCGGATCTCTTGATCACATTCGGCGGCGACGGCACGCTCCTCTCCGTAGCCCGCCACGCCCCCGACCACGTCCCGATCCTCGGCGTCAACATGGGGACGCTCGGTTTTCTCACCGAAGTGCGTGCCGAAGAGTTCCCGGCCGTGCTCGAACGCGTTCTCGATGGCAATTACGTCGTCGAGCCTCGCGTCACGTTCAATGCGCGCGTGCATGGACCGGAGCGGGACGGCAAGGAGTATCGCGTCCTGAACGATGTCGCCATCAACAAGACAGCGCTTTCACGCATCATCGAGATGCGCGTGACCGTTGCCGGACAGTTCGTCTCGACGTTTCGCGCGGATGGCTTGATCGTCTGCACGCCGACGGGATCGACTGCCTACAACCTCTCCGCCGGCGGACCGATCGTCTATCCCACGATGGGCGCGGTGGTCATCACGCCGATCTGCCCGCACATGCTGACGAATCGTCCGCTCGTACTCCCCGATGAGCTGGACATCGAGATCAGCATCGTTCCACCGAGCGATCGCCAGGAGATCTACGTGACGCTCGACGGTCAGGAAGGGATGCCGCTGACCGAGAACGATCGCGTTTGCGTCCGCAAATCAGAGCAGCGCGTACTGCTGGTGCAGTCGCCGGACAAGAACTACTTCGATGTGTTGAGGACGAAGTTGAAGTGGGGGGAAGGATAGTGCGCGTGTTCATAGTTCGCGCGCACGGCGACGTCGTAAGCGCGCGTCTCGGCGTACGGCGGAATGCCGTTGTACCATCATCGTAATTACTCGTGCTCGGACATGAGAACGGCTATCCTGCACTGCGAGCGCGCCTATTTCGTTGCGGCTCGATGAGGTGAA
>DASXRT010000230.1:0-15625 GCA_036506455.1 Thermoanaerobaculia bacterium | reverse complement strand
GGGCTTCAGCGTTCTTGCGATGAGGCCCCCACGACCTACGACCGACGACCCACGACCTGTTAGCCTCTCTCGTAGTGCCAACCCTCCGCGAAAATCTCCGTTCGCTTCCCCGCCCCGCCTGGATCCTCTTCGCCGGGACATTCATCAACCGCTTCGGCACGTTCGTGATGCCGTTTCTGGTCATCTATCTGACGCGGCGCGGCTACGGGATGGCCGAGGCAGGTGCGGCCGTCAGCGCGTACGGCGGCGGGCATCTCGTCGCCTCGATGCTCGGTGGTCATCTCGCCGATCGCATCGGACGCCGCCATACGATCGTGTTGTCGATGTTCGCATCGGCGATCAGCATGCTGGCACTGTCGCAAGCGAGAGCATACGCGGTGATCCTCGCGCTGACATTTCTCGCCGGCGCGTCTGCCGAGTTGTATCGCCCGGCGGCGACTGCGCTGATCGGCGATCTCGTCAAGCCCGAGCAACGCATCGCCGCATTCGGTATGTATCGCTGGGCCGTGAACCTCGGATTCGCGGCCGGTCCGGCGACGGCCGGGTTTCTCGCCAGTCGCAATTTCTTCTACGTCTTCGCCGGTGATGCCGCGACATCGTTCGTCTTCGGGTGCATTGCTCTCGTCGCGCTGCCGCACGGACTTCGGTCGTCGATGAAAGATGAGCAGACCGGCGAAGCGTTCGTCCACGCGATCCGCAATCAGCGCTTCGTTCTCTTTCTGACGGCGACGCTGTGCATTACGTGGATCGAGTATCAACTGCACTCGACGGTCCCGCTGTACATCCTGAATCTCGGCTACTCGACGAAGACGTACGGCCTCCTGCTTTCGATCAATGGCGTGATGATCGTCGTCTTCGAGCTCGCGCTCACGTCGTGGACGCAACGCTTCGAGCCGCAGCGGATCATCGCTCTCGGCTACGCGCTCGCGGCGATCGGAATCGCGATGACCGGGATGGCTCACACGCTTCTCGAGCTGGCGGGAACGGTGGTCGTCTGGACTCTCGGCGAAATGGTCTCCGCGCCGGTGACCGGCGCGTATGTGACGAGCCTCGCCCCGGAGCGCTATCGCGGCCGCTACAGCGGCATGTGGATCCTGATGTGGTCTCTGGGAATGCTCCTCGGCCCATGGCTCGGGATGCTGATTTTTCAGCGCAGACCGGCGGTCCTGTGGTTGACGTGCGCGATGGTGGGGCTCGGCGGCGCGGGCTTATCGCTGGTGAAACCGGCCTCAACCGGCGGACAATAGCTCGATGGACGGAAAAACGCTGATCAAGCTCCTGATCGTCGCAGCAGTTCTTTTCTTCCTTTGGAAGAAGGGCCTTCCGTGGTTGAACCAGCAGCAAGCGGCGAAGACGTCGACGGCCGCGGCGAGTACCTCGAGAGGAACGAACTGCGTCTTCGAGGCGCGGTCGGCGAGCGATTTCTGGGGCTCGAACATCCGAGCGTTCGCCAATCCACCCTACGACATGGCCGCCTGGCAGGAGTTCAAGTCTCATGTCGACGAGCGCATCGGCCGCGCCGACGACAAGTGCTCGTGCAGCGACGACTCGTGTACGCGCGCCAAAGAGGCGTTGACGGAGCTACGCAGAGTGGTCGGCGACGTGGACGCGATGATCCGCTCCGGTTCACCGCCTCCGTCCGACATCGTGCAGCGTCAGGAGCGCATCGACGACGCGCTGAACGCTGCGCGGGACGCGGCGGATCGCGGGAAGTGAAGCCACTAGGCCAATACCCCTCTCCACTTCTTCGGATTCGCGTCGTAGCCGGGGAACACTTGTTTGAGGGAGGCGACGCCGAGCTGCTTCGTCACTAATTCGCCGAAAATGTCACGGAAGTCGGTCGTGACCGCGAGATCTCGATTCTCGAAGAGTTGCTGCGGTGCCAGTCCCGGCCACTTCCCGTAAACCTCTCCGCCGTTCACACCGCCGCCGAGGACGAGCATGACGTTGGCGTGACCATGATCGGTTCCGCGGTTGCCGTTCTCGCGAACGGTGCGGCCGAACTCCGACATCGTGACCAGCACGACGTCACCCATCCGCGATCCGAGGTCCTTCGCGAATGCGGAGATCGCGTCGGCAAAGTTGCGGAGATTGTTCGCGAGCTGACCTTGCGCGCCGCCTTCGCCGGCATGCGTATCCCAACCACCCACATCCGCGAACGCGATCTCGAGACCGACATTTGACTTGATCAGTTGCGCGATCTGCTTGAGCGAGTTGCCGAGTGCATTGTTCGGATACGTCGCACCGTTCTCCGGCTGCAGCTTCAGCGGATCGGCATTCTTGATCATCTTCGCCGCTTCGAACGACTCCTTCGCCGTACCGCTCAGCGCGCCGGCGACAGCTTCGGCGTACATCGACTCGAATGACGAGGCGATCTGAGCGCTGGCCGCCCCGGCGCGAATCCCGAATTGACCGACGTTCGTCATCGCCACCGCGCCTGCGCCGCCCGACAGGATCCGCGGTAACGCCGGCGAAAGTGCGACGGCGCGCAACGGCGACGCATTCGCTTCTTTCTTCGCCGCAATGGCTCGCGCGAGGAATCCGTCTTCGGTCGATTTCACCCCGGGCGTTCCCGACTCCATGAAGTCCTGCGCGTCGAAATGCGAGCGCGTCGTGTCCGGACTCCCGACCGCATGCACGAACGCCGCGCTGCGGTCCTTGAAGTACGGGAGCAACGACGCCATCGAAGGATGCAGACCGAAGAAGCCATCGAGATCGAGGGCGGCCGCTTCGCCGCTGCCGGGCCGCGGCACGGCGATCGTTGGACGCGCGGCGTAATACTGCGCCTCGCCGTAAGGGACGATCACGTTCAGGCCGTCGACAGCGCCGCGCTGAAAAATCGCGACGAGAACTTTCCTGCCCTTTGTCGTCCCCGCCTGGGCCATGCGCACGAAGACATTCGGAAGGAGACCGCCGGCGACGAGGGCGAGGCCGGACGATTTCAAAAAGAATCTGCGATTCATCATGGTCATGCTCACTGTCTCTGAAATTCAGGGCTTCCCAGAATCAAGCCGACGATCGTCGAAGTCTCCCCTTCATCGCCGGCGCGTTCGCGAATCGTCTTGCGCGTTTCATCCGCAAGAGCGCCTCCGGTGAGAGTCTGCGCCAGAGCATCGACGTTCACGCCATGAGCCAGCGAAGCGACGTCGCTGCGAACACCGGGCATCTTGTTGGCTGCCAGCGCGAGCGCGAAGTTGAGGCGATTGAGCAGCGCCCCCGTATTGACCCACGCCTCGGCCTTGTCGGAGTAACCGGTCGGCGGCTGCGCGCCATAGAGCGGTTCGCCGATCTTCTGCAGCTCTCGCGCGATCGGCATCGGATCTGTGACCTGGCCATCGATCGCGCGCACAGCGGAGATCGTGTACTCGAATGGCGATTTCACCTTGGCACGATACGACTGCGGATTCCAGAACTCCGGACTGTCGATGACAGCCTTCACCGTCTGACGCAGATCGCCGTCGGTATCGAGAAAACGCTTCGCTACGCGATCGACGAGGGCTTTCGGCGGATTGTCGGCGACGAGCCGCTGCGCGAGCTTGTACGCGAGGTGATGCGCGGTCGCCGGATGATGCGCGAGGATGTGGATCATCTTCTCGCCCTCCTCGATGCCGCCGCCCTCCGGAAAGCGGACACCGAGAACGGTCTTCTCGCCGACGTCGTGAAGCTGCCTGCGAAATAGGAAACCGCCGCCCTGCTCCGGACGGGCGATCGTCCAGCCAGTGAGGACGCGCGCCAGCTCGGTGACATCCTTCTGCGTGTATCCGGCATCGACGCCGAGAGTGTGGAGCTCCATGATTTCACGCGCGTAGTTCTCATTGAGGCCGGCGCGCATCTGCTGCTGCGCCGGACGAAAACCGCGAAACCGATTCTCGGGAGCAGCGACCGACCGGGCATTGTCCAGATAGAACAGCATCGCGGGCGATTTCGCCGTCGCCATCAGCAGATCTTCAAAACGCCCCCACACATGGGGACGGATCGTGTCGCGCTCGTAGCTCGTGAGAAGAAAGCGATCGATGCCCTTCCCCGCGAAGACATTGAAGTGATTCATCCAGAAATCGACCATCACTTCATTGAGCTGACGGTCGGATTCGGCGGCGCGGAGGATGCGCTGGCCGACCAGATCGGTCATGACTTCCTGCGCATTCTTGCGCAGCATCTGCATCGACTCTTTATCGATCGAGTCTTTTTCACGCCTGGCCTCGACGATCGGCCGGTAGTACTTTTCGATCAATTCAGCGTCGGACATTTGCAGCGTCGGATACTCCTGCAGCCGTGCTTCGATCGCGCAATCGGGAATCGCTTCCGGATGGAGTTGCTGCTCGATCCAGGTGTCAACGCCGGTCTTCAGAACGCGATCGACATCGCCGGGACGCGCTCCAAATCCGAGGCGATTGAGCGCGTGAAGCGCTCTCTGCTTCTCGGTCAGTCTGGAATCTGATGCCGACACGGACAGAAGCAGCGCGGAAATCGCAACAAAGAGGAAACGAAGTTTCATGATTCTTGGACGGTTTACGAGTGAGCGCGTTTACCGTTGAACGCGCGGGACCAACCACGGCCTGCCATTCACGACGACGCTCTCCGCTTCGAAACCGAAGAAACGCCGGACGACTTCCGGGCGCATGAGCTCCGCGGGCGGAAGGTCGGCGGCGATCGTGCCGTCCTGCATCACCACGATCCGATCGCTGTATGCCGCGGCCCAATTCAGATCGTGTGACGCAAAGATGACGCTCGCGCCGGTGCGATCGACGATATCGCGCATCAGCTTCGAGAACTGCTGGGCGTGCGCAATGTCGAGCGCGGAGAGGGGTTCGTCGAGAAGGACGAGCTTCGGCCGGCCGGCCAGGACGCGCGCGAGGAAGACGCGCTTGCGCTCGCCGCCGCTCATCTCATCGAGATAGCGCTCGGCGAGATGCGAGGCATCACAGATCTCCAGCGCGGCCGCCGCTTCGCGGTAATCGTCATCGCTCTCGAATCCGAATCGCGTCAGAAATGGTGCGCGGCCGGAGACGACGACATCGAGCGCGCGCATCGGGAACGATATCTCGAGATCCTGGGGCAGATACCCTGTGTGCTGCGCGTAGGCTTTCGCGTTCCATTCGGCGAGCGACCTGCCCATGAAGCGCACGTCGCCGCTCGACGGCGCCACGACGCGCGCGATCAGCTTCAGCAGCGTCGACTTCCCCGAGCCGTTCGGCCCGGCCAGCGCCACGAGCGCGGTCTGGCCGATCTCGATCGATACATCGCGCAGCGCAACACGGTCGCCATATGCGAATCGCGCCTGCGACACAGAGAGCATCAGTAGCTCCTCCGCAGTAACGAGAGGAAGAAGGGAACACCGAGAAGCGCGGTGAACGCACCGATCGGAAGCTCGGCGGAGGTGACGATGACGCGCGAGGCGACGTCGGCCAGCACGAGCAGTGTCGCGCCGCCGAGGGCCGAGAGCGGAAGAAGGAACCGAAAATCGCGGCGCCAGATGAGTCGAATGAGATGCGGCACGAGCAGTCCGACGAAGCCGATGATCCCGCTGACGGCCACGGCGGCACCGGTGATGATCGATGCGATGACGAACCCGGCGAGCTTCACTCGCTCGACATCGACGCCGCGTGACTTCGCGTCGTCTTCGCCGAAGACGAGAAGCCGCAGATCGTTGGCGATCGTCGCCAGCGCGATGATCGCGACGAGAAGCAGGATGCCGAGAAGTGCGACATCGCTCCACGACGCTCCGAAGAGCGTGCCCATCATCCATCGCAGCGCCGCCGTCAGATCGCTCTGCCGCGAAAGCGCGAATGCGATGAGGATCACCGCCGAGAAGAACGCATTGAGGACCAGACCGGAGAGCAACAGCCGCGTCGGATCGGTGTGCGTGCCGCGGCGCGCGAGCAGAAACACCGCCGCCGTAGCCAACAACGCGCCGCAGAATGCAACGATCGGCACGACGCCGCTCACGCCCGCCAGGCCGAACGCCGTCGCCACCGCCGCCCCCGCCGCCGCCCCGCCCGACACACCCAGGATGAATGGGTCGGCGAGCGCGTTGCGGAGCAGAGTCTGAAAGGTGAGACCGGCCACCGCGAGGATCGCGCCGACGAGCGCTCCCGTGAAGATGCGCGGAAGACGGATGCCGAAGAGAATCGTCCGGGCCGTGGGATCGCCGGCGGCGATCGCGCTCCAGGAGATCGACGTCGCCCCGACGGAGATGGCGAGGGCGATGGAGACGACGAGTACGACGACGAGCACCCAGACTTTACTCATCCAGAATCCGATTCAACTCCGCCGCCGCCTCCGCCACGCGCGGTCCGGGACGCGTGAAAAGATTCTCATCCACCGCAACGATCGACACACGCTGCTTCAACGCCGGTGCGATGTCGAGCAGTTTTTCGATCTGAGCGCGGGTGACTTTCGATACGTGAAGAATCAGATCCGGCGGATGAGCGATCAGCGATTCCAGCGAGTACTGCGGCCACCCGTCTACCTGCACTGCATTCTGTGCGCCGGTGAGGACGAAGAGATCATCGCTGAATGTCTTTCGGCCGCCGACATAGAGCGGATCGGCCCACACCACGAACAGAATGCGCGGCGGATGAGAGCGCGTGCGCCGCTGACGGGCGATACGTGCGCGCAGATCGGCCGCCGCGCTCGAGTGCACGCCGAGGATCGATGCCATGCGCTCCATCGCTGTCGGAATCTCATCCAGTCGATCGGTGCGAACGACGTATAGCGGAATGTGCACCGCCGCGAGAGCCGGTGCGAGGTTCGGATGATTTCCACTCGTCGTGGCAAAGACGAGATCGGGTTTGAGCGCGACAATCTTTTCGATATTCGGCTGCATGCCGCCGACTTTCGGCAGATTCTTCGCTGCTGCAGGCTCGTCGGAGAAATCGTCGGTGCCTGCGAGCCGAGTCGCACCGCCGATGGCATAGACAATCTCCGTCAGATTCGGAGCGAGAGTGATCACCCGCTCGATGCGCGGAGGAATCGCGACGGGACGATCGAGGCCATCGTGAAGGGTGGGGGTTGCTTCGTGCCGTGCGCAGGCGAGCGCGAGAAGAAGAGGGATGAGGGATGGATGAGGGATGCGGTGTTTGCGATAACGTTCATCCCTCATCCCTCATCCCTCATCCCTTTTCGATGGCAAAAACAAAAAAGCGCGGGGGCGACCGCGCGTTCGTTCGAGATAGGACCGTCCGTCTACGCCTCGCCGTCATCCTCGAGATCGTTCGGGAGGCCGAGGCGGGCGCAGGCGGCGGCGTACATCTGTTTGGAGGCGTTGATCGCGGTCTGGAGCTCGGCGATTCGATCCTTGACCTTCGACAACTCTTCTTCGATCTGATCCTTCAGGTCGCTGATCTCCTGTTTGGTGACCTCCAGCGTGTTCTCGTAGAACCTGCGCTGCTGATCGCTCAAAGCCGGCATTCACGCCCTCCAAAAGCGGGCGGGATTATAGCTTGAAGTCGACGGGCACCGTGGTCCACGCCTTGACGCGCACGCCGTCTTTTGTGGGCGGACTGAATGTCGACGTACGCATGATGCGTTCAGCAGCTTCGTTGAGACCGACGCCACTGACACCACGAAGAATACGCACTTCGAGGACCTGACCGGTTTCCGAAACGAGCACGCTGAGCAACACGGTGCCCTGGATGCGCTGTGCTCTTGCGATCGGTGGATACGGCACGGTTCCGCGGCGGATGATGCGGGCCGGCATAAGGCCTTCCGTTCCCGCGGGGACCAGATCACCTTCGCGAACGCGTGCCGCTGTGGGCGCGGCTTCAGAGGCGGGCGGTGGCTGCGTTTGCGTGACGGCCGCCGGCGTGGTGGTCGTCGGTGGCGGAGCAGGAGCCTGTGTCTGCGTGACGGGAACCGGAGTCGGCGCAACGGTTTGCGTCACCGCCTGCGGCGGAGGTTGCAACTGCAGGATGGGCCCGGGTCGGGTCGAAGTGACCGGAATCGCCGGTGCTTGCGCCTGCGACTGTTGTTCGAGGCGAGCGCGTTCAGCGGCCAGCCGTCTCTGCACTTCCTGATTGATCGCGTTGGGATCGAGGACCGGCGATTGTGGGGCAAGCGTTGCCGGCGGCGGAGCACTCGTCGCGGTCGTCTGCGTCATCTGTGCCGCGCTGTCCGTGGCCGGTATCGGTGCGGGAGCGGGAGCATTCGGTGATGACTGCGCCGGAGCGGCGGTCGTCGCAACCGGGGCAGGGCCGCGGCTTCGTACATAGAAGAACGCGCCGACGATACCGGCGACGAGAATTGCTGCGAAAGCGAGTGGCACGACCGGCGAACGCTTGCGCTCCGTCGCGCGAGACGGACGCGCTTCCCACGCCGGCATCGCCACGTTGCCGGGCGCCGTCGTAGGTTTCCTGGTTGCCGGTGCCGCAGCCGCGGCAGCCACCGCCAGATCGGGAGCTTGGTCGACGACGACCGGGGTTTCCGGCTCTTCGATCCTCGGCTTCGCCGGCTCTTCGATCCACAGATGGTGCATGTAGATCGCGAGATCGGCGCTGGTCGGCGTCGGCTTGAAGTTGTACAGAATCGAGTCGAGATCGCGCGCCATCTCGCCCGCCGTTTGATACCGCGCGGCCGGATCCTTCTCCAGCGCTTTCAGCACGACACGATCGATCTCCGGCGTGACTTCTTCAGAATTGATCTGCGAGGGCGGCGTGACGCGAGCCTCGCGCACCTGTTCGAGGATCGACATCTCGCTCTCGCCCGTGAACAGCTTCCGCGCGGTGAGCATCTCGAACAGAACCGTTCCCAGCGCGAAAATATCGGAACGCCGATCGATGGCTTTTCCCGAAGCCTGTTCGGGTGACATGTACTGGAGCTTTCCCTTGAGCGCGCCGACTTGCGTATGCGAGGCCTTCGACGCCGCCTTCGCGATCCCGAAGTCACACAGTTTGATGTCGCCCTCGTGCGAGATGAGCACGTTCTGCGGCGACACGTCGCGATGAACGAGTCCCATCTCCTTCTCGTCGAAATCGCGTTTGCGATGCGCGTAGTCGAGTGCCGCGGCGAGCTTCGACGCCACGAAGAGCGCGACCTCCACCATCATCGGTTGGTCGCGCTCCTGCGCGCGCTTGAGGATGGCCTTCAAGTCGTGGCCATCCACATACTCCATGGCGATGTAGTACGAGTTGCTGATTTTTCCGAGGTCGTAGATGTGGATGATGTTGCTGTGGTTGAGCTGTGCGGCGAGCTTGGCCTCATCGACGAACATCTCGATGAATTCTTGATTGTCGGAGAGATGCGGGAGGATTTTCTTGATCGCGACGATCTTCTGAAATCCCTCCACCCCGCGCATCCGCGCCTTCCATACCTCGGCCATCCCTCCGCTGGCGATCTTGTCGATGAGCACGTATTGTCCGAAGCGGATCCCGTCGGTGGGCTCTTCTTCTTTTACCGCAACGGGCGCTTCCGGCTCGGACGGGAACACCGGCTGCGCGATCGGAACTTTGTCGGAGAGCGTGGCTCTCTGTGATGGCAGAGAGCCGGGCGACGTTCGCCGCGGATGAACACTCTTCTCGAGACCGGAGAGCGTGTCCTGCGTTCGCCGGTCGAGCTCCGTGATGCCGGGGGATGTTTTCGGTTTCGACGGATCCCTCTTCTTTGTCATCACGCTGGCGAGGGTTTGCTCCAGCATCTTGTCGACGTTGTCCTTCGGTGTTGCGGCCGGCTTTTTCGGAGCTGGCGTCGTGGGTGCCCCGGCCGGTGCCGTTGCCGGTGGCGCCGCCGTGACCGGTGCCGTCGCGGCGACCGGTTCGTCCTTGAGAAGATCTCCGAAGATCTCGCGCGAGGTGAGCTGCCCGAAGCCGAGCATCTGCTGCACTTTTTCGAGGAGATCTTCCTCCGTGTACGGTTTGGGCAGAATATCGCTCGCCCCGATGCGCGCTGCGTCCTGCCGCGGCGACGATCCTTTGTATCCCGATACGGTCAGGAGAATCGGCGTCTTCTGCATCTGCGGGCGGCCGCGAATCGCGCGGATGAGATCCGGCGCGCTGATCTTCGGAACGACCGATGAGAGAATGATCAGCTTCGGCTCATGCGAATTGACCGTATGCATGGCCTCTTCGCCGTCTTTGACGAAGAAGAGCAGAACCGGGAGACCGACCAGAGCATCGCGAACCCGATCGGCCCACCGCGGCTCGTACTCCACCACAAGAATGTTTTGGGGCTGTGCGGAACTCATTTAGGAGGCGCGGTTTTCGGCCCATTTTAACGCAAGGACTGCATGAATCATGAATTCAGCTTGCTTTTTCGACGCGACCTCCTCCATACTTCGCCCGCACCTCGTGGGGCGATCCTGAAAGCAATATTACGGGCGTTTTGAGAGAAGACTCTCCGCCTGTCGCGATCGTCGGTTCCCGGGTAAATCGCGGGTGAAAAGCACATTCGGTTGTGAGTTCGCATGACGCCAGAGAATCGCACGCCGCGTAAGCGGCGACGGCGGAGACGCCGCGCGCCCGGCGAAGGGGGCGCGCCGCAACAGCAATCGCCTATGAGCGGAAACGGTCCGGGTCCTGAACCCGGCAACGAAGCGATGCAATCGCAGCAGCCGGGCGGTGACCGCCAGCAATACGGCCGGCGCCGCCGCCGCTCGCGACGTCGTGGCCGCAATCGCGGCGGCCCGATGCTTCAGGAAGGCAGTGCGCTGCCGCCAGCCATCGACCTCGCGCCTGGCGAGCTCACCGCCACTTCCGGCGTTCTCTACATCAAACCGAATGGATCAGGATTGCTCGTCACCGTGGAGAACAACTTCGTTCCCGCGCCGGGCGATGCGATCGTGCCGCGTTCGACGATCGAGAAGCTGCACCTTCAGGGCGGTCTGCTGCTCAGCGGACAGGCGCGCCGCGCGGGCAATAATCTCGAGCTCGTCGGACTCGAACAAGTCGAAGGGATGACACTCGAGGAGTATCGCGGGTCGCGGCGACCTTTTTCCGAGCTGATCTCGATCGATCCGAATGTGATGTTCAAGCTCGAGACCGAGCCCGAGCGTCTGACAACGCGAGTGCTCGATCTCCTCTCACCCCTCGGCAGAGGCCAACGGTGCCTGGTCGTCGCGCCGCCCAAAGCAGGCAAGACCACGCTCCTGAAAGACATCGCGCACGGAATCAACACGAATCATCCTGAAGTGCTGGTGATGGTGCTGCTCGTCGATGAGCGACCGGAGGAAGTCACCGACTTCCGGCGATCGATCGAGAACGGCGATGTCATCGCGTCGAGCTCGGATGAAACCGCGGAGAATCACATCCTCATCGCCGAGACCGTTCTCGAGCGCGCCCGGCGCCTGGTGGAGATCAAGAAAGATGTGGTGATTCTTTGCGATTCCATCACCCGTATGTCACGCGCGTACAATAATGAGCAACGAGGATCTGGGAAAATTCTCTCGGGCGGCATCGATGCGCGGACAATGGAGAAACCACGACGCTTTTTCGGCGCCGCCCGGAACGCTGAGGAGTGGGGGTCGCTGACGATCGTGGCCACGGCCCTGATCGACACCGGTTCGCGAATGGACGAAGTGATCTTCCAGGAGTTCAAAGGCACCGGCAACACCGAGATCGTTCTCGATCGCGGTCTCTTCGAGCGGCGCATCTTTCCGGCCATGAACATCGCCCAGACCGGGACGAGGAAGGAAGAAAAACTCCTTCCGCCGACCGTCCTGCCCAAGATCCACACCCTGCGGCGCGCTCTGGCCGGAACCGATCCGATGACAGCGATGAAGATGCTGCTCGAGCGGCTGCAGAAGTTCCCATCCAACGAGGCATTCTTAAAGAGCTTCTAGAAGGCTTCGGCAATCACAAATCCCAACGGAGGTCCCATGAAACGGAGTCTCGCATCAGCAGCACTCGTGATTCTCTGCGTCACAGCCGCGTTCGGTCAGTCGGTGAATATCAATACCGGAGGTATCGCCGGGCGCGTGACCGATTCGGGCGGCGGCGCTCTGCCGGGCGTGACCGTCACCGCCACGAACACGCAGACCGGCCTCTCGCGCAACGTCGTCAGCGAGGCGCAGGGCGAATACGTCATCAATCTTCTTCCGCCCGGCACCTATCGTGTCGACGCGGAGCTGGCCGGCCTCGGCAAAGTGAATCGACCGAGCGTCACAGTGCTCCTCGGCAACACGACCAAAGTTGATTTGATCATCAATCCGCAGGTCGCCGAGCAGATCACGGTGACCGCAGCGGCGCCGGTCGTCGATCCGAATCGAACCGGCACCGCGATCTCTGTCACGGAGCAGCAGATCGAAAATCTTCCGATCCTCGGACGCGACTTCCGATCGCTCGCTCAGCTCACGCCCGGCATCCAGACTGCGTTCGGAAGCCGCATCACCTCGAACGGTGCGCGCGGCATCGCCACCGACTACAACATCGATGGCGCAAGCTCGAACAACGATTTCTTCGGCGAGCAGACGGGCGGCACGCGCGCGCCCTTCACGTTCTCGCAGGCCGCCATCAGAGAGTTCCAGGTCGTCCGCTCGCAGTACAGCGCTGAATATGGCCGCGGTGTTGGAGCGACGCTGAACGCCATCACCAAGAGCGGTACGAATGATCTGAGCGGCGAAGCGTTCTACTTCCTGCGCAAGCGTTCGTGGGCATCCACCCGTCCATTCGTGCTGGCGAACGGCCAGACGGTCCAGGAGAGCTTCCGCGCGAAGAACTCATCGCAGCCCGGCTTCGCCTTCGGCGGACCGATCATGCGCGATCGTCTGTTCTACTTCCTCAACGGTGACTTCCAGCGCCAGAAACTTCCCAGCACGGCGAACGACATCCGCCTCAACACTGCCTTCAGCGCGTTGCCGGCGGATACACAGACCGCGTTCTTCAACAAGCTGCAAGGCGTCATCGGCCATCCGTACACGGACGAGCTGAATTACGACCAGACGTTTAACCAGAACACGTATCTGGCCAAGTTCGACCTCAATGCGGGAAGCAACAACCACTTCTCCCTGCGCGACAACTACACAAAGTTCACGAACGCGAACAACCAGGGACTGACGACACAACTCTCGAATCAGGGCATCGAGGTCGACAAGTTCAATCAGCTCGTCGGCCAGGGTGAGACGGTCTTCACGCAGAATCTCTTCAACCAGTTCATCGCCCAGTACAGCAAAGATGAGCGACCCGTCGATCCCGTTACAGCCAATAGCACCGAGGTTGTCGTGACGACGGGCGGCTCGTCGTTCTTCTTCGGTCAGAATGACTTCCTTCCGAACAACACGACCGAGAAGAAGACTCAGCTCAAAGACACGCTGCAGTACGTCGTCGGCGGTCACACGCTCAAAGGCGGCGCGGAAGCGCTGCTGATGAAAATCGACAATCTGTTCCCGCGCAATCGCAACGGAATCTTCCGATACAGCTCGGTGCAGAACTTCCTGAGCGACACCGTCAATTCATTCAATCAGGGCTACGGTCCGGGCGGTGGTCTGACGTCGTGGAAGCAGAACACATACGGCTTTTTCGTCACCGACAGCTTCCACGTCGGCACGAAGCTGACGCTCGACGCCGGTGTGCGTTACGACTGGCAGACGATGCCGAAACCGGCGACCAATGCGTTCCCGCAGCATCCTGAGTTCATTTCGCAGATCCGGGAAGACAAGAACGTCGCGCCGCGGCTCGGATTTGCTTATGACGTCTTTGGCACGGGCCGGTCGGTCCTCCGCGGCGGTACCGGGAAATTCTTCGGATACATGCCGGACATCCTGCTCTCGAACCCGCTGACGCAGATCTCAGGCAATTTCAACCAGGTGACACTCACCTGCGCAACGGCGACTACGGTGAAGTGCCCGACGTTCCCGAACATCCTCACTCCCGATCAGTTCAACACGCTCGCGCGCATCGCGACCGACATCGTCATCATCGGCCCGAACTATCAGGCCCAGGAAGCGTGGCGCTCGAGCCTGCAGTTCGAGCAGCAGATCGGCACGACATATAGCGCGGCGATCGGTGGCATCTATTCGAAGATGAAGCACGTCCAGGGATCGCGGAACATCAACGCGGTCCGTCTGCCGGTGACGCTCGGCAATCTTCCGCTCTACTCCGTCGACTCGGCAACGCAGTCGCAGCGTCGTTACACCGATATGGGCGTCGTCCGCGAGCTGTTCAGCGGCGAGGAAGCGTCATACAAGGCGGTCACCCTGGAGACCCACAAGCTCGCGCTCAACAATTCGAAGTTGTCGTGGGACCTGAGCTACACGTGGTCCAAGTCGGTTGACCAGGACACGAACGAACGCTCGACATCGACTTCATTCCTCTACGATCCGAACAACCTGAAGCTCAGCGAGGGACCGAGCGATAACGACGTGCCCCACCGCGTGGTCGGCGACGTCACCTATCGTCTGCCTCTCGGCTTCCAGATCTCCGGCATCGGGACGTGGCGCTCCGGTGTTCCTTACACCGCAGGCATCGCCTTCACGGGCAGCGGCACTGCGGCGAACAGCCTCAATGGACTCTCGCAGCAGAGCGGCAATATCCCGGTCTTCGTCGACGGCAACGGCAACATCATCGACCTGCTGCAGGGCACCAACATGAGCCGCGCGCAATTCGCGCAGTTCCTCTCCGGAGCGCGCCTCATCGGCCGCAACACGGAGCGTCAGCCCGATGTGTGGAACGCTGATCTTCGCCTGTCGAAGGCATTCGGCCTGAGCCGCGGCATGCAGCTCGAGCTGATCGGCGAAGTCTTCAACGTCTTCAACACGAAGGACCGCTTCGTGACCTCCGCCAACCAGATCTACTACCGCGTGACGTACAACGCGACGACGGATCGCTACACGGTCACGCGTCCGGTCGTCACCGGGACGCAGACGCCGACGTTCGGTCTCGTCAACGGATACGACGCCAGCGTCGACCCGCGCCAGTTCCAGGTCGCGGCGAAGTTCCGATTCTGATCGATTGACGCGCACGAAGGCCACCGCTCGCGGTGGCCTTCGTCATCCTCCCTGCAAAAGGCATTTCGCAAGTTCCTCCATTGGGATTAGACTTTCCCGGAATTCAGCAAACCAATCACCCCATCTGAGGAGGACTTGCATGTTCGCTTCGCGCGTCCCGCTTCGGCGGATTCTTCCACTCCTGTTTGCCATCTGCCTGTCGGTGCCGGCGGCGTTTCTGTACGCACAAGTGACGACCGGAACGCTGACCGGCGTCGTCGTCGCCGCTGACGGCACCCCACTTCCGGGTGTCACGGTTGAAGCCGTGCACACACCGACCGGAACCCGCTACAGCGCAGTGACCGGTGGCAACGGACGTTTCACGATCCCGAACGCTCGTGTTGGCGGACCATACACGGTCGCCGCGACACTCGAAGGATTCAAGCCCTACACGGCCAGAACCGTCGAAGTCCGCCTCGGTGAAGCAGCCGAGGTACCGATCACGTTGCAGATGGCGGCGGTGGCGGAGGCGATTACAGTGACGGCAGCAGTCGATCCGGTGATCAACCCGAACCGTACTGGCTCGACGTCGGCCGTCTCGGAGCAGCAGATCGAGACCCTGCCGACGGTCAATCGGCAGATTCAAGACTTCGCGCGAACGAATCCGTACGTCAACACCAGCCTCACCGGCGAAGGAACGTTCATGTTCATCGCCGGCCGCAACAACCGCTACAACACGATTCAGATCGACGGGGCGGTGAACAACGACCTGTT
>DASXRT010000229.1:0-5096 GCA_036506455.1 Thermoanaerobaculia bacterium | reverse complement strand
TTAGGCGATAAGGCCCCCACGACCCACGACCGACGACCCACGACCTACGACCTACGACCGACTCACTCTTCCTCCAACTCCACGGCCACCGGATCGACGCGCCAGATATCGCGCGCGTATTCGAGCACGGTGCGGTCGGCGGAGAAGAACCCGCTGCGGGCTGCATTCAGGATAGACATGCGCGTCCATTCGTCGCGTGCCTTCCACATCGTCGCGGCGCGCTCCTGCGTCTCGAGGTAGGGAGCGAAATCGGCGCAGAGAAAATAGCGATCCGCTCCGGTGAGCATGTCGAAGATCGGTCCGTAGACGTCGCCGCTGAGCTTCGCGATCGTTTCGATCACGCGCCTGAGTTCCGGGTCGGCGTCGATGAATGTCCGCGGGTTGTAACTGCCGCGCATCGCCACGATCTCTTCGGCCGTCTTTCCGAAGACGAACATATTGTCCGCACCGACTTCGTCGCGGATCTCGATGTTCGCGCCATCGAGCGTGCCGATGATGATGCCGCCGTTGATCACGGCCTTCATGCATCCCGTGCCCGATGCTTCCGTCCCCGCTGTCGAGATCTGTTCCGACAACTCCGTCGCCGGAAAGAGCAGCTCGGCGCAGGAAACCTCGTAGTTCGGGACGAAGACGACGTTGACTCGATCTGCGGCGCGCGGGGCGCGCTTGATCATCGCCGCCACGTCGTGAATCAGACGGATGATCAACTTCGCCATCACGTAGCTCGGCGCTGCCTTTCCCGCGAAGATGATCGTGCGCGGAGTCGTGTCGACGCCGTCGTTCAGACGGTGATACAGCGCGATGGCGTGCATGACGTTCAGGAGTTGCCGCTTGTACTCGTGGATGCGCTTGATCTGGACGTCGAACAGCGAGTCGACTTCGACGTCCTGCGCGTGACGCCGCCGCAGCCATCGTGTCACGATCTCTTTCCGCTGCCGTCGGGCCGCCGACCACCGGATGCGGAACATCTTGTCGTCGACCACTTTCTCCAGACCACGAAGCTGTTTGAGATCGCTCGCCCACCCCGCGCCGATCACTTCCGTGATCAGATCCGACAACTCCGGATTGCACTGCAGCAGCCAGCGCCGCGGCGTGATCCCGTTCGTCTTGTTGTTGAATTTTTTCGGATAGAACTGGTCGAAGTCGCGGAAGATACGACCGCGCAGGATGTCGGTGTGCAGCTTCGCCACGCCGTTGACCGAGTGACTGCCGACGATCGCCAGATGCGCCATGCGAACGTTGCCGCCGCTGATGATGGCCATGCGGTCGGCGCGCTCGGGACCGACGTCCGACCGCAATCGCCGATCGATCTCCTCGATGATCTGCACGTGACGCGGCAGAAGTCGCGCGATGAGATCCTTCGGCCACGTCTCCAGCGCTTCCGGCAGAACGGTGTGATTCGTATAGGCGAAGACGCGCTCGCAGATCCACCAGGCTCGCTCCCACTCCACCATTTCCTGATCGACGAGCACGCGCATCATCTCCGGGATCGCGATCGACGGATGGGTGTCGTTCAGTTGAATGGCGACCTTGTCGGGAAGCTCTTCCCATCGCCGCCCCGGATATTTCTTGAAACGGCGGATGACGTCCTGGATCGTCGCTGAGGTGAAGAAATACTGCTGCTTGAGTCGCAGCTCGCGGCCGGCGTATTGATCGTCCGGCGGATACAAGACCTTCGAGATCGTCTCGGTGCGATCCTTGTTCTCGACGGCGGCGACGTATGCGCCGGTGTTGAACTGGGCGAGATCGAACTCGCGGCTGGACTTCGCGGCCCACAATCGCAGCGAATTCACCGTGTCGTTCCGATATCCCGGAATGGCGACGTCGTAGGCCATCGCGTACACCTCTTCGGCGTCGGCCCATCGATAGCGCTCGCTACCTCTGTCGTCCTTGTAGAACTCGACGCGGCCGAAGAACTTCACCGGGAACAGCACGTCGGGTCGAGGGACCTCCCATGGATTGCCGTAGCGAAGCCAGTTATCCGGGAACTCGACCTGCTGCCCGTCGATGATGCGCTGCCGGAAGATGCCGTACTCGTAACGGATGCCGTAGCCGTAGAACGGAAGAGCGAGGGTCGACGCGGCGTCGAGGAAACATGCCGCGAGACGTCCCAGGCCGCCGTTGCCCAATCCGGCATCGGCTTCGCGCTCGGCGAGGTCGTCGAGCGAGAATCCGAGCCGGCGCATCGCAGCGATGTGCTCCTCCTTCGCGCCGAGGTTGATGATGTTGCTCATGAGCAGGCGGCCGAGGAGGAATTCGAGCGAGAGGTAGTAGACGCGCTTGACGTCGGCTTTGTAGTAGTGATCTTGCGTCGCGAACCATCGCTCCATCAAACGGTCGCGCACGGCGAAGGCCAGTGCCTGAAAGGCATCGAGGTCCGTCGCGTTGTACTGATCGCGCGCGACCGAGTACATCATCCGATAGGCGAATGCGTCGACGATGGCGTCGGCATCGAGCCCGCCGGGCTGCGGCCTGGGGATCGTCCGCTCGCGCGTCGCGTCGCGATTCACGTGCTCAGGATAAACTGCCTCCATGGCCTCGCCCAATCTCGAGCTCGTTCGAGCGCTCCGCGTCACGGCTGACCGCCTGGCCGGCGACACAAACGTCACGTACCAGTGGGGCCACATGGGCATGTGTAACTGCGGGCATCTCGCGCAGTCGATCACCGGCCTCACGCCTGCAGAGATCCACGACTCGGCGCTGGCGCGGGAAGGCGATTGGGAGCAGCAGGCGAATGACTACTGCCCGACGAGCGGTCAACTGATCGATCACGTGCTCGCGGCGATGTTCTCGATCGGATTGCACCGCGACGATGTGAAGAATCTCGAGAAGCTCGCCGACAACGATGTGGTTCATCGCCTCGGGCGATATCCGAAACGCAATCGCCGCGAAGATGTCGTCGACTACATGCGCACGTGGGCGGAGATGCTCGAAGAGAAGATCACATCCGCTCGACGATCTTCTGCGCCAGAGCCAGAGCCTTCGCTTTCATCTCTGACTTCTGTGGCTTCTTCTTCTCGTCGGCGGGGCTGAGCACAACATTGAGGCAGCGCGTGCCTTTGACGACGGCGAGCGAAGAACCCGACCAGACCGCCTTGTCGCCGATGCCGGTGACGTCCTCAGCATCCTTGAACGCCTTGTTGAAGCTGTAGGCGCCGGTGTTGTTGGCGACGCGATAGAACAGCTTCACTGTTCCGGTCTTGTCGGCCGGATCGACCTTGCAGTTGTTGTTCTCCGTATCCACCGTCGACTTCGACGGTTGCCCCAGCGCCTCGGAAACCTCGGCGTCGGTCAGCCAGGAACAGGGACCCGTCGTGCCCCATGTCTGCTTCGGCGGCTCCGGAGCAGCGGCGCTCGTGGTCGTGGGAGCTGACGATTCCTGCGTCTTCGCGCAGGCGAACAGCAACAACAGGAACACCAGAGTGCGCGTTTTCATCGCCGTCGTCCTCCTTTTGGCGTGCTGACGGCACGACCGTATACCGTACGTTCCCGGCGACGCCGCAAGTCTACCGCGCGCCGAAGTGCCTCCGCCTTCCCATAGCGCCGGATCGATACAAACTCACGGCAAACTTCTCCGGGAGAGGGACTCCAGGCCACGACGTAGCTCCGCTTTGAGAGATAAACGCCGGGCACTCCCGTGGAGCTTTTCGGACGGTTTGCCGAGAACACGCGATCGGTTCGCGGTTTTCCGAGCTCTTTCTCCTTTTTGTTTCGCCACTTCACGGCCTTTGCGAAGGCGCCCAGAGTTCCTTTGTGTGCGCCATCGGCGAAATACTTCGATTGTGTTTTTCTTCGGAATGTGACGCGCGCGTACCAACCGACACCGTGACCGCCCGGATCGTCGATACGAGTCACGCCCTTTGCCTTGGGGAGTTTTCGTCTCGCCATGTCTATACGTTATCACTACTCGAGCTGCTGCGTGTGGTTAGCGGCGCCTATCCTTGATTAATCACCGTATGAACCACTGAAATGCGTGCCGGGCGACTTCCTCCGGTACGCGGTGCGGGCCGTGGAACTCCTCGTATTCGACGGCATAGCCGGCTTGTCGCAGCGCCGGCACCACCCGCCGGCTGGCGCGCGCGATCGGGAGGATCTCATCCTCCGTCCCGTGCGAGATGAAAATGCGCGGCGACCCGTGTCTCGATTCCGGCGACGCGAAACCGGGCGAGAATGCGACGATGTGAGTAAAGAGATCGCCGTTCGTGATCCCGACCGAGAGCGCATACGAAGCGCCGTCGGAGAAACCGCCGATGGCGAGATGCCGCGCGTCGATGTTGTAGTCGTGAAAGACACGGTCGAGCGCACGGTCCATGAAGCGGATGTCTTCGCCGAATTCACCGCGCACGACATCCCACGTCACCCCGCGCGACTCCGGCGCCAGCACGATCACTCCGAACTCCTCGGCCCGAGAGCGGTTGTTGTCGACCACACGTCGCGCCAGGCCGCCGGCTCCGTGCAACATCACGATGAGCGGCGTCGCGCGGTCCGCGCGGTACGAGCTCGGGACGAACAACAAGCCGTCGCGATCGACACCAAGATGCAGAGGGAACGTGCCGGCCGCTCCGGAGGTGTCGCGCCTTTGCGGTCGCGCGACCAATCGCGCCGGATCTGTCGTGGGAGTGGCTGTCTGTTCCGCGCAATGCGCGAGGACCGCGGCACCGGCGAGTTTCAGCAGATCGCGACGATTCATTCGCCTCTCGCCGTCAGCACGATGCCGCGACACTCACCGAAGCCGATGCGCGGCAGACCTTCGCGCTCGCAAAAGCCGCGCATGATCACCTCGTCTCCATCTTCGAGAAAGCGTCGCTCCTCGCCCGTCGGCAGCGCGATCGGCTCCGTCCCGCGCCACGTCAGCTCGAGCAGACATCCGCGCGATTCCTTTTCCGGTCCCGACACCGTTCCGCTGGCGAGGAGATCGGCCGCGCGAAGGTTGCAACCGTTCGAGCTGTGATGCGTCACGAGCTGCGCCACCGTCCAATACATGTCCCGAAAGTTACCTCGGCTCAGCCGCAGCGGTTCGACATTCTGGTCGCGCATCTGTAGCGATGCGATGAACACTTCCAGCGTGATGTCGAAGGCGCGGTCCTCATCGAAGT
>DASXRT010000228.1:0-4704 GCA_036506455.1 Thermoanaerobaculia bacterium | reverse complement strand
ATGATCGCCGCGCCGATGCCGGCCACTACCCAATGAATGTGACAAAGGCGGATATCGCGCACGCCCCGATGCTGCAGAGAATGCAATGCGGAGCGCAAAGCCTGCCGCGCCGTGATCGGCTTCGGCCCCGCGTATGTCTCGGGATACGACGCTTCCTCAATGACGAGATCGGGAGCGAGATGAGTGTCCAGTGATGCGCACGAGACAACAATCAGGGCGGTGAGCATCCACCTCGGTATCAGACGCATGTTCTCAATGCAGCTTTAAGCCACACGACTCGCATCGCCGCTTCGGACCCATCAGCCACATCGGCGCGATGACGAGAATCGATGGACTGAACAGCAGCGGAATCGCTTTCAGACGACGATCATCGATCTGATAGACGTCGAGCGAACCGCAGCGCGGGCATTTCTCTTCGATCATGTCTCTGGCATCGGGCGGCGGCGCATCGACCCGGCGCGGCGGCGGGGTGGGAGGTGTCCACCGATGTGCGCACACACTGCAACGCGTCGATGGCATCAACAGGGCGCCGATGGCGACGGCGACGAGCGCTGTGATCGCGAGAAGTTGCTGGCCGACCGCGACCCCGATGCCGAGGAAGATTGCGGCAATGAGCAAGAAGATTCGGAATCTGGGAACTGGTTGAAAATTCGGGGATCCGCATTCCGGACAAACGACAGGCAGATCCTCATCGTCTTCCGACGGCACGATCGGCTCGATCTCCCCTTCGGTCGCAACACCGGTGACGATTTCGCGCGCACGTTCCAGGTCGTCATCACGCACCATCACTTTGACGCCGCCGACCGCCTGCGACATTCCCCAGTCGATGCCGACGATGTTCTGGTCCACGAGGTTGGTGTCGATGCCGGCGGCATCGAGCGCAGAAGCGGCAACTTGCGCTTCTCCCACGCTAATGAACCGAGCGGCAACCTGCCAGCTCGCGCTCACATCCCCATCGGGTGCCACACCGTCTTCATCTCCTGAAATTCGAAGATGGCGTACGGCGACTGCGATCGCGTAGCGTCGTTCCAACCGATCGCATCGCCATCGAAGTGAACGACACGCTTCACGTTCTCGGCTGCGGTCTTCTGCACACTCGGGAGCATGTCCGCGGCGACGCCGGTCGCGTCGATCGCGTTGACGTCCATGTGCGCGGCCATCCACGGCACGAGCTCGCTCTTCAGACCGGAGATCAGATTGATGACACCGGCCGGGACATCGGAGTTCTCGAAGACTTCGCCGAGGGTGATCGCGGCGAGGGGATGCGCCTCGGAGGTGATGGCGACGACGACATTGCCGCCGACCATCGCCGGCGCGATGCGGCTAATGAGTCCGAGGAGCGCGGGGTCTTCAGGGGCGACGACGCCGACGACCCCGGTTGGCTCGGGCACCGTGAAGTTGTAATACGGACCCGCGACCGGATTGATCGTTCCGAAGACCTGCGCGTACTTATCGCTCCAGCCGGCGTAATAGACCCAGCGGTCGATCACCGCGTCGACCTCTTTGCGCGCGTCCGCCGCAGAGCTTCCCTGCCGCCGCAGCTCATCGGCCAGCTCATTCGCGCGCGATTCGCAGACTTCGGCGATGCGATAAAGGATCTGTCCGCGGTTGTAGGCGGTCTTGCCGCTCCAGCCGGAGAGGGCCTTTCGCGCCGCCTGCACCGCATTGCGCAGATCCTTCCGCGATCCTCGGCACGCATTGGCGAGCAGGTGACCGTTGTTCTTCACCGCGTAATACCGCCCCGACTCAGTGCGAGGGAACTCGCCATTGATATAAAGTTTATACGTTTTCCGTACGTTTAATCGAGCCATATTTTTAGGAGAGATTGACGTACGGCGCCAGGCCGTGTAGTCCGCCTTCGCGTCCGAAGCCTGATTCCTTGTATCCGCCGAACGGCGAGGCGGGGTCGAACTTGTTGTACGTATTGGCCCATACGACCCCGGCGCGAAGCTTCCGGGCCATCATCAGGATCCGCGAACCCTTCTCGGTCCAGACGCCGGCCGAGAGCCCATACGGTGTGTTGTTCGCTTTCTCGATCGCTTCGTCAGGCGTGCGGAACGTGAGGATCGACAGCACGGGACCGAAGATCTCTTCCTGGGCGATGCGGCTCGACTGCGACACGCCGGTGAAGAACGTCGGCGCGAACCAGAAGCCGCGCGCGGGCAGACTGCACGAAGCCTGATACATCTCCGCACCTTCTTCGACACCGCTCTCGACCAGCTCGCGGATCTTCTCGAGCTGTGCCGCCGAGTTGATGGCGCCGATGTCGGTGTTCTTGTCGAGCGGATTGCCGACGCGGAGCGTGCCGATGCGATCGCGAAGCTTGCGGATCACAGGCTCGACGATCGACTCCTGCACGAACAGACGCGATCCCGCGCAGCAGACGTGACCCTGATTGAAGTAGATCCCGTTGATGATGCCTTCGATGGCCTGATCGAGCGGCGCATCGTCGAACACGATGTTCGGCGCTTTGCCGCCGAGCTCGAGAGTCAACTTCACGCCTTTCCCCGCGAGCGAGCGCTGGATGCGCTTGCCGACTTCGGTCGATCCGGTGAACGCGATCTTGTCGACGTCATCGTGCGACACGAGCGCGGCGCCCGTACCGCCCGCGCCGGTGATGATGTTCACGACGCCCGGCGGCAGATCGGCTTCCTGAATGATCTCCGCGAGCAGCATCGATGTCAGCGGCGTCGTCTCCGCCGGCTTGAGGACGATCGTGTTTCCGGCGGCGAGCGCCGGCGCGAGCTTCCACGCCGCCATCAGCAGCGGGAAGTTCCAGGGGATGATCTGTCCGGTCACGCCGACTGGCGAAACGTTCCGGTTCGGAAATGCGTACTCGATCTTGTCCGCCCATCCGGCGTAGTAGAAGAAGTGCGCGGCGGAGAGCGGGATGTCGATGTCGCGCGATTCCTTGATCGGCTTGCCGCCATTCATCGTCTCGACGACGGCGAGCGCGCGCGACTTCTCCTGGATCAACCGCGCGATGCGGAAGATGTACTTGGCGCGCTCGCTCGGCGACACCTTGCGCCACACCTTCTCGTACGCCCGACGCGCTTCGCCGACGGCACGATCGACGTCGTGGGCATCCGCTTCAGCGATCTCGGCGAGCGTGTCTTCCGTCGCCGGATTGATCGTCTCGAACCAGCGCTTCGAATGCGGCTCGACGAACTTTCCACCGATGAAGAGGTTGTAGCGCGACGCAACCTTGACGTGATCGGTCGACTCGAGCGAGGGGGCGTACTCCCACAGCATCGCCGAAGAGGCGGGGCCAGGGGTGAGGCGCTCTTTCGTTTCAATTGCTGTGGTCATAACAGCTCAATGTTAAATGTTGAATGTTGAATGTTGAATGTTGAATGCTGAATGTTCAATTCATTTCGCATTCAACATTCAACACTGAACATTCAACATTCCTCGTTCTCTGATCAATCGATCGTAAAGTAATCCCCACTCTGGTATGCCCCCGTCTTCTCCTTCTTCAACTGCATGAGGATGTCATTCAGCAGCGACGACGCGCCGAAGCGGAACAGATCTGGGTTCATCCAGTCGGCGCCGAGGGTCTCATACAATAGGACCAGGTAAGAGAGACACAGCTTGGCGTTGGAGATGCCGCCCGCCGGCTTCATGCCGATCTGCTTTCCGGTGGCGTGATAGAAGTCGCGGATCGCCTCGAGCATCACGAGCGTGACCGGCAACGTGGCGTTGACCAGGGCCTTTCCCGTCGACGTCTTGATGAAATCGGCGCCGGCGAACATCGCGATCAGCGACGCCGTCCGCACCTGATCGTAGTTGGCCAGCTCGCCGGTCTCCAGGATCACCTTGAGATGCGCCGGACCGCACGCCTCCTTCACCTCGGCGATTTCATCGAACACCTTCTGATGATTGCCGGAGAGGAATGCACCGCGATCGATGACCATGTCGATCTCGTCGGCGCCGGCGGCGACGGCGTCACGCGTCTCGTGCACTTTGATGTCGCCGAATGTCTGTCCGCTGGGAAATCCAGTCGCCACGGACGCGACCTTCACGTCGCTTCCGGCGAGCGCCTGCTTCACGTACGGAATCATCGCCGGATAGACGCAGACCGCGGCGACATGCGGGATATCGCGATCGAGCGGATCGGGACGCATCGCCTTCTGGCATAGCGCATAGACCTTGCCCGCGGTGTCCTTTCCTTCGAGGGTGGTGAGGTCGATCATGCTGATGGCGAGGTTGAGACCCCACACTTTCGAGTTTTTCTTCAGCGACCGTTTCGCCAACGATGCCGCGCGCTCCTCGACTGCCACGGCGTCGACGCCGTGCACCATCTCCAGCGCGTCCTGCAGGCTGCGCCGGTACGCGACCGGCGCCCCGGATCGCGGTGATGGAGCGATGATCGTGTCGGTCATGGGCGATATACGTTAGCACCAAAGTGGAGGACAGGCGCCTCGCCTGTCGGGACAGCCACTAGTGCCTGACGCTGCGCTGGCGCTTCATCGTCTCGGGCACCACGCGCCACGTGTTGCCGTCGAGCACCCAGCTATCGGAGAGGTAGTAACCGGCCCACCCACCGAAGAGCACGAAGTTGTCGCGGCTGTAGTCGAACTCCATCGACGCGTTTTCGCGAGGCGTCGGCGCGCCATCAGTCGTGAGCTGCTTCCAGTTCGATCCGTCCCACTCCCACATGTCGTTCGCGTAGACCTGCTTCTGCAAACCTTTCGAATCGACCTC
>DASXRT010000227.1:0-19352 GCA_036506455.1 Thermoanaerobaculia bacterium | reverse complement strand
TGCAGAAGATCGCGAAGCATCGTCTCGTAAACGGCGAGCGTGCGCTCATCGCCGAGCGATGCGGCGATCCTCGTCTTCACTTTCCCGAGCTCCGGCAGTCGCGCGAAGACGAGCAGCCGTTGCGGCGGCGGCGCAGTCGTGGCGAACATCGGCGGCAGTATAGAAGGTCGTCGGTCGTAGGTCGTGGGTCGTGGGGCAGTTACTATCAACGGAACCAGTATCGCAAGAACTCAAAAGCCCCCACGACCGACGACCGACGACCTGCGACATGAGACGCATCGCTCTCCTCACCGACTTCGGCACGCGCGATCCTTACGTCGCGGCGATGAAGGGTGTGATCGCGGCGCGGACCGACGTACCGATCGTCGATCTCACGCACGACATCGCGCCGTACGACGTCTTCGGCGCGGCCTGGTTCCTCCGCGCAATCGTGCGCTACTGGCCTGCGGAAACGATTTTCGTCTGCGTCGTCGATCCAGGTGTCGGAACGGCGCGAAAGATCGTTGCGGCTGAGCAGAATGGACAGATTTTTCTCGCGCCCGATAACGGATTGTTGTCGTTGATCGCGACCGCACAAATCGTGAGCGTCGACAACACTGCACTTTTTCTTCCCGACAGCAGCAATACATTTCATGGGCGTGATCGATTTGCGCCGGTGGCAGCCGCCCTGGCAAATGCCACACCGCTCGCGGACCTCGGCCCGCGAACAAAGACGATTGTCCAGTTGCGATACGACCCTCCGGTTTATGGTGAGACCGTGCACGGCACGATCGTGTCGATCGATCGCTTCGGGAATCTGATCACCGACATCGAAGCTTCGCGCATCCCGTTTGCGCCATTCGCGCTCGAGGCGCGTGGCATCACCATCGATCGGCTGGAACAGACTTACGCCGGCGCTGCGCCGGGCGCGTTTCTGATCGCCGGGTCGTCCGGATGCATCGAGATCTCGGTCGCCAACGACAGTGCGGCAGACCGCTTGCAGATGAGGCGGCTCGAGAGAGTGGAGGTATGCCGGATCGATCGCCGCTGAGGCGCATTTTCGCGCCACTGATCGTTGCGCTGATCGTCCTCTCTGTCCTCTTCGCCGCGATCACGTGGATGCCCCTGCGCAGCGCGCGCGCGGAGTGGCGAGCCGGTCGCGTCGCCGAATCGATCGCCCAGGCCGAGAGCTGGTCGCGGACGCAGATGTGGCCGAATCAGTATCAGCAGATTCTGGCCATCGCGTTCCTCACCTCCGGCCGTTTCGATGCCGCGAAGTCGCACCTCGAAGTGTTGCGTGGGCGCGAGCTCTGGTTATCGCTCGTTCCGAAGAGCGAAGTCGCCAACAGGCTCTTCGCGCGTGGAGAGTATGCGCACTTTCTCGACTACGACGAAGCCGTGCGCGAACGCGGCGAGACGGCTGACGCCGTGTTGTATCGCGCCGCCGCACTCACCGCGACGGACCGAGTCGCCGAGGCAGTCAACGCACTCCGGGCGGTCGATCGCGGCGCTGTGGATTCGAGGAAGGTCTCCGCTCTCGAGGCGGCGCTTGCGCAGCGGAGGACCGGTCAGTCGCCTTACGTGCTCGATCGCGACGGGAAGACGATCGCGACATACGGCGTGGCGCTGCCTCACGACATCACACCCGTCGATCGCGATTACGCCGCCTTGATCGACGGCGATGGCAAACTGACGATCGCATCGCAGAAGGAGCATTTCGGCGGAAACGACACGATCGAGACGACGCTCGACTCCGCTGTGCAGCACGCGGCGATGGTCGCGTTGCAGAAACATCGCGGCTCACTCGTCGCCATCGATCCGCGGACGAACGAGATCCTGGCGATTGTCAGCAACGACAGGAAAAACCTCGCACTCGAGGAGCAATACGAGCCGGGCTCGATCATCAAGGTGCTGACGGCGCTCAACGCGGTCAACACGAATCTGGATCTGAAGTCGATGTTCCCGTATCACTGTTCAGGCGATCTGATGATCGATGGCCGGCACTTCGGCGATTGGGTGCCGCAAGGTCACGGCACACTGCCGGATTTGAACGAGGCGCTCGCCCAATCGTGCAACGTCTTCTTCGCCGACATCGGCCTGCGCCTCGGCGTCGATCGACTTCGTCGTTTCATGACGAGCGCCGGCTTCGACGGCCAGACTGATCTCGGTCTGTTCAAAGTACCTCTGGGTCGTACGACCGGCGAGATCTTCAACAAGTTCGAAACCGCGTACTACGCGATCGGCCTGGAACACGAGACGATCACGACACTGCACATCGCCATGATCGCATCGATGATTGCGAATCGGGGCCTGCTCACCACGCCGCGGCTTCTGCGCGGACGGCGCTCCGTCCTCGGCGAGATCGTGGTCGGTCCGACACCGCAGGCGCAGGCGCGCATCGCCTCGCGCGAGGCCAGCGAGCGAGTCGTGCAGGCGATGGTCGCGGTGGTGACGCATCCGAAAGGAACGGGACGTCGTGCCGACATCGACAGCGTCTCGCTCGCGCTCAAGACGGGCACGGCGGGGAAGCGCGAGAACGGCTACAACGCGCAGATCATGGCGTTCGCGCCGGTGGAGTCACCGAAAATCGCCTTCGGCATCATCGCTGAGAATTCCGGGCCGGCGGAGTACGCGGGAGCGAAGATCGCCCGCGATTTCCTCGACGGAGTCCGCGACCGGCTGAGGTGACACGCGTCACACGTATAATCGATCGAAGTCCAATGAGCGGTCGTGATCGCAGGCGGGCGGAGCGGTATCCTACCGCGTCGATTCCAGTGCAGCTTTCTGATGTCAATGGTGAGCTGATCGATCTCAGCCTGCACGGCGCCGCGGTGGTGCATCGTTCGCCCGTGAAAGCCGGCACCTCGGCGACGCTGATCTTTCCGAGCTACGGCGGCATCTATATTCCGTGTCACGTGCTTCGCTCGATCGTGCAGGTGCGTCGCGGCGAGAAGGGTCCGGAGTACGTCTTTCGGTCGGCGATCGAGTTCAATGAAATCCCGGCTGAGCAGGAGAAATCGCTGAAGGAGTTCCTGCAGATCCAGATCGATCGCCTGCAGGAGAAGCAGCGCGAAGTAGCGGCCGCCAACGCCGAAGCACAGAAGTGACGACTCCCGGACGGCGCTTGCGCGAGCTCGCTGATCCTCGACGCGCGAAAACGTCTCAGTGGTTCTTCAAGACCGGACCGGGCGATTACGGCGAAGGCGATCGCTTTCTCGGAGTGACCGTGCCTCAGCTCCGGCAGGTCGCGTGCGAGTTTCGCTCCGCATCGCCTGCACAGCTCGAAAAACTCCTTCATTCGCCGTGGCACGAGGATCGGCTTCTGGCTTTATTGATCGCCACCGAGCAATACGCGCGCGCCGATTCGCGTGAGCGCGCTGCGCTCTTCCGCTTCTACCTCGACAACCTCGAATCCGTGAACAACTGGGATCTCGTCGATCTGTCGGCGCCGCAGATCGTCGGCGCGCATCTACGCAAGAAGAGCCGCTCGCTGCTGAAGAAGCTGGCTCGGTCGAAATCCATCTGGGAGCGGCGCATCGCCATCGTTTCGACCTTGCACTTCATACGCTTCGGCGAGATCGCGGAAACGTTTCGGATCGCAAAGCTCCTGCTCCACGATGAGCACGATCTGATTCACAAGGCATCCGGCTGGATGCTGCGCGAAGCAGGCAAGCGCGATCGCGCCGCGCTCGAGAAGTTTCTCGACGACCATCTGACATCGATGCCGCGGACGATGCTGCGATACGCGATCGAACGTTTTCCGGAGCGGCTGCGGCGGAGATATCTCAAGGGATGAAGGATGAAGAGGTTCATCTCACCCAGCGCGCGGGCTCGCGGCGCCAGCGCTGCGCGATGGGCATCTGCCGTCCGCTCCCGAACGCTTTCGACGATACACGGATCGTCGGCGCGGCCTGGCGGCGCTTGAACTCGTTCGTGTCGACCATCTTCAGGATTTTTTCGACGAGCGGTTTCTCGAATCCGGCGGCGACGATCTCGTCGACTTCCTTCCAGTCCTCGATGTAGAGCTTGAGGATTCCATCGAGCACTTCGTATGGCGGCAACGTGTCCTGATCGGTCTGATTCGGTCGCAGCTCCGCGGAAGGTACCTTCGTGATCGATGACTCCGGAATGACGTGCCGCTCACGATTGAGCCATCGCGCGACGCGATAGATCATGGTCTTGTACACGTCACCCAAGAGCGCAAGACCGCCGGCCATGTCGCCGTACAACGTGCAGTAGCCGACCGCCAGCTCCGACTTGTTGCCGGTCGAGACCACCATCGCGCCGGTGCGATTCGACCAGGCCATCAGGATGTTGCCGCGGATGCGCGCCTGCACGTTCTCGTTCGTCGTGTCGAACTTGTGTTCGCCGAACAGCTCGTCGATCGCTTTTTCGTACGGGCCATAGACCTCGGCGATCGGAACGACGTGAAACGCGATTCCGAGGTTTTTGGCGAGGCAGCGGGCATCATCGAGCGATCCTTTCGATGAGAACTGCGACGGCATAGCGATGCCCGTTACGTTCTTCGGACCGAGAGCCTCGACAGCGATCGCTGCGGTCACCGCCGAATCGATCCCTCCCGAAAGTCCGACGACGACATCTTTGAAACCGCACTTGCGGATGTAGTCGCGCAGTCCGAGGATCAGGCCGCGGCCGATCTCTTCGTCTTCAGGAAGGGACAGGACGGACTCGCAGCGCGGACCTTCGAGACTCACGAGCGTGGCCTGCTCTTCGAATGCCTTCGCGCAGAACACCGTCTCACCGCGCTCGTTGATGACGATGGATGAGCCGTCGAAGAGCAGCTCGTCGTTCCCGCCGATCTGATTGACGTAAACGAGTGGCGCGCCGTAGCGCTCCGCGATTCTCGAGAAGAGCTCGTAACGCGACTTTCGTTTTCCGGCGTTGAACGGCGATGCGGAGATATTGAGGAAGATCTTCGCGCCCTGCCGCGCAAGCTGATCGACCGGATTCGCGCAATAGAGTTTGGTGCCGAGGATCTCGTCGTCGAACCAGAAGTCTTCGCAGATGCTCACGCCGGCGCAGACGCCGCCGAGATCGATCGCGCTCACGGCCGTAGCCGGCTCGAAGTAGCGGAGCTCATCGAACACGTCGTAGGTGGGAAGCAGCGACTTATGCTGCTCGAGGAGCATCTGTCCGTTCTGCGCGACGATCGCGGCGTTGTGCAGCGGCTTGCCGCACCAGCTCTCGTTGCGAGTGATACAGCCGAAGATCAGCGCGGTCTTGCCCGTCTCCCGAATGAGCGCATCGCGAACCTCGAGCGCCGCATTGATGAAGATGTCGCGGTCGAGCAGATCGCGCGGCGGATAGCCGGTTACGGCCAGCTCCGGCACCATGACCACGTCCGCGCCTGCGGCCACGCCCTCTCGATAGGCGCGGTGAATCAGCTCCGCGTTCGACGACAGAGCGCCGATGGTCGGATTGATCTGGCCGATGTAAACCTTCATCGAATGAAACAACCAGAATGAAGGCTAATCCACTCCGCCAATCAGAAGCTACCGCACCGCGCTTCGCAGATCCTGAATATCCGCCGCCCGTACGACGCTTCCGGCCGCGACCGGATTCGTAAACGACGGCGCAGGGAGGCCGAGAGTCGTCAGCGCGTTCGACAGGACGCTGCGCAGCTCGAGGACGTGATTAGCGCGGATCGGGGTCGCGCCTGCCGTGATCGCTTCGCTCCAGGACGGAGTCGAACCGGCAGTTGCGCAGACCGCGGTGACGGCGTCACGCGCCTCGATGACATGGGCTCGTCGAATGATCGTCACGCCGGCAACGAGCGGCTCATCGGAAAACACGATCGTCGTAGCCAGATCGGGACTGCTGTACGGTGATGTGCCACCCGTTCCAATTGCTCTCACGCGGTAGAGATACGCGGTCGTCGATGTCACTCCTGTGTCGGAGTACGACGGACTGTTGACCGTGGCGATCACCTGCAACGAGCCGCCGTTCGCCATCCTGGCGATGTCGTACAGAGTCGCGCCCGATGACGCGTTCCACGTCAGCGACACCTGACTCGCCGATTGCGCCGTCGCCAGAAGGCCGGTCGGAATCGGAGGTGGCGCTTCATGGATGAGCACTGTCATCGAGAATGGCGGCAGCGTCAGCGCCTGCGCCGGATCAAACGATGTGAAGCTGCTCGTCTGAATCGTCACATTCTCCGCACTCTCGTTTGTATCGGTGATGGCATTTGCAGACAGCCGTCTCATCGTGACCGCGCCTGATGGCGCGTTCGGACCCGCCAGCACGACATCGAGAGCAGCCGTGCGATGCAGATTGAAGATGACGACAGCTTTGCGACCGCCGTTCACGAATGCGAACGATTGGATGTAAGGCACGTTATCGAGCGCGATGCGATTCGTCAGCGGCTGGTTCCAGTGAGGGTCATCGCCCGACTGCGTCGTCTGCACGAGATCGCCTCCTCCGGCGAGTGCCTCGTTGACGAGCTTCAGCGCCAGATACTGCGGGCGCTTGCGATCGGTGACGCCCATGTCGCGCGTCACGCCCCACAGCAGTACCGTTTTGAGATCTTCGCGCGTGTACTGGTAGCCGGCGAGAGAGAAGAGCGCCTGATCGCGAAGATTGAACTCGCGCAACATGATCAGCATGTGATCGGCGACCGCGAGGCCTGCACCGATCGACGGCGCGAACCGATCCAGAACGTCCTGCGGAACCGATCCTCGCGTCGAGTGAAGGTTGACTTCATAGACAATCATGGGAACGGGTCGCGTCGTTCCGTTGATGAAGTCATACGTTTGTCGCACCGGTCCCGGTGGTGTTGGTGCCGCTGATGACCACCACGATGCCTCGGCGAACAGCCCGCCGAAGAGCCGTTCGTCCGATTCGTAATCGTTGATCTCGGTCGCGATGTACGGACCGATCGCCAGCATGTCGTGATTGGCGCTGGCGTTGTGCGTCGTGCGCGTGTTGTACGGATTCGCCGCCTGCACACCGAGGATGAGATTGAACTTCGAGCTGCTGTAGTACGGTGACTGCTTGATGACTCCGAGGACTTCGTTGCCGCGCACGCCGTAATCGGCGGCGAACATCGTCGCGCCGCGATAAACCGGATTCCACGACTCGTTGCCGTACTCGATGTGAACGCGCGTGAACGAGTCGGTCCATGGCGCAGGATGACCGCGTGCTGCGCGGCGCGCGCCGTACGGCGAAGTCGCCGGTCCCGCCAGATATTCGACGGCATTGGCCACCTCGGTGCTCGAAAACGTCATGGGAAAGATCAGATACGGCTCCGTGTGAAGGTACTCGCACAGGTCGAGGAACTCGTGCCAGCCGTATTGAGTGAAGTTCGCGTCGTTTGAAGTGACGTTGTATCCCGTACGTAATTTTGCGAACGGCGGTCCGATGAGATTATCGAGCGGTTCTCCCTGCTCCTTGTTCGGACCGCGGAGAATGCCCGGGTTGTACGTCCGCAATGCGTCGATGACCGCATCGCGAAACGCGGTCGTATTCGCAGGATCAGTATTCGTTTGCACGAGGCTGATGTCGTCCACAAGAGCTGACGATCCATTGACGTTGAATTCCAGGGCGGCGTAACCGGTCACGGCCGCCGTTTCGGATGCTGAGAAGTCGACGGTGTATGACGCCCAGGATGACGTCAGAGCGATCGATCGGTTGACAAACTGCGTCGCGCCGCGCGTGACGATCACACCGAGCGAATTGGTCCCGCCGGCGCCTTTTGCCAGAAAAGTCAGACGATAGGTCCCGTTGAGCAGTGCCGATAGATACTGCGCTTGCGGGTACCAGCCGAAGTCCGTGTGAGCTCGGAGGAATTGACCTTGTGCCGCGGCCGAAAGCCGCAAGCATTGGCGGCCCGCTGTGCCCGGAGGTAGATCGACCATCTCGGTGCTGACCGTTGCGCCGCCTGTCAATTCCGGATTCCACCCGATGTCGGCGCCGCCTGGAAAGTATTTCCGTACGATGAAGTAATCACCGGTCGCCGGTGTCGCTCCGGCTCCTTCGAAGGTGAACGAGGCGCCGGTCACGCCGTCATGCGGCGTCGCGACAAACGTGACGACGGTGCCGCTGCGCCCTTTGGCCGCACCGAAGATGAACTCATATGTGGCGTTATCCCAGAATCCAGTCTGCCATTGCGAGAACGTCGTATCGTCGACGCAGCCAGTCGAGGAGCCGGAAGCGCAGCGGACTACCGTCTGATATTGAAGCCCCTCAAACCCGGCATTGCGCCAAACGAGATTCTTGAGAGTCAGGCGGTCGTAGTAGAGGTGATCGGACATCTGCACTCCGAAGCGCTTGACCGACGGCACGGCGACCGTGTTCGAGACGGTGATCGTCGTCGATCCCGCCGCAGCCTGTGCGGCGAGACCGAATAACGCGAAGAGAAATCGCTTTGGCATTCCTGACCCTCACTCGGAGAGATCGGCAAGCGGCGCCGGCGCCTCCGGTGGTCGCCGCGTGAATGGAACGAGCATCGGCACGCGGCGGCGGTATTCCTCGTAGACTACGCCGTGATCGCGAACGAGATCGCGCTCCTCGAACTGAATGGCCAGAAGGATGTACGACGCCGTGGCGATCGAGAAGAGCAGATGCGCGAACGTCATGGTCGGCGTCATCCAGAACGCGAAGAACCAACCGACGTAGAGCGGGTGTCGTACGAGACGATACGGGCCAGGCGTACCGAATCGAAGCATCGTGTAGGGCCTCTCTCTGAAGTACAACCAGACCTGGCGAAGTCCGAACAGATCGAAGTGATTGATCAAGAAAGTTGACAGGAGCACGAGCCCCCACCCGAAACCGAAGAGCGAGCGCAGCACGGCCCGCCCGATCGGATCGTTGACGGACCAGACGACGCCGCCGAGCGGACGCCACTGCCAGAACAGCAGAACGAGCGCGGCGCTCGAGAGCAACACATAGGTGGAGCGCTCGAGCGGCGGTGGCACGATGCGTGTCCAGCGCTGCTTGAACCATTTCCGCGCCATCACGCTGTGCTGGATGGCGAAAAGCCCCAGTAGTCCGGCGTCGATCGCGATCCCCGTTGCCAGCGGCACTGTCCGTGGTCCGTCGAGCGTCTTCAGCACGCCGAAGCCTCCGATGAACCCGATCGCGTAGAGAAATGTTGCAAGGAAAACGACATAACAGACAACGCCATAGGCCAGAAACGCGATCCGCTTCACCATGGTTTTCTCCTTGATTTTTAGATAGACGCAGCAAGTGAGGTTTTTTTCTCAGATAGCCGGCGGCCCGCGGCGACGATCGCTTCGAAAGTACGGTCGATGTCGCGCTCGACCGTCCTTTGCGAGCAGATCGACACTCTGAGCGCGACGCGGCCGCGTATTCGCGTCGTCATCACGAGTGCCAATCCACTCCGCTGGATCTCGTCGGCAATCTCCTGGTTGATCTGGTCGAGGACCTCCGGAGTGCACTCGACTCGGTTCGGAACGAAACGGAAGGAGTAGATGGACAGCACCGGTTCGTGAAGTACTTCGAAGTCGGGGTGGTCGCGTACGAGCTCGTGCAGCCGGCGGGCGAGGGCGATGTTCTTCCTGATCAATGCGCGAACGCCCGAGGCGCCGAAGAAACGAAGGACCATCGAGACTTTGAGAGCACGGAACGATCGCGACATCTGCGGTCCGTACTCGAGGTAATCGAGCTCGCCATCGTCCGCGGCCCCGCGCAGATAGGGCGCGGTAATCGAGAACGCGCGGCGCAGCCGATCGGCATGACGGACCAGCACCGCACCGCAGTCGTGCGGCACGCCCAGCCACTTGTGCGCATCGAACGAGAGCGAATCAGCGCGCGCCAGGCCACGGAACTGTGCCGCGATTTCGGGCAACCCCGCTGCGAGCAGTCCGATCGCTCCGTCGCCGTGGAGCCACACTCGATGCTTCGCGCAGACGTCGGCGAGGTCCTCCAGTGGATCGATTGCGCCGACGTTGACCGATCCGAGTTGCGCGACGACACAGAAGGGAAGGTCGCCTCGCTGGCGATCCTGTTCGATCATTCGATCGAGCGCCTGCACATCGATCGTGAAGTCGGAGTGGCTCGAAACCAGGCGGACAGCCTCGCGTCCGAGGTTCAACATATCGGCGACGCGGGTGACAGATACGTGGCCTTCGTGATCGGACATATAGATAAGGAGGTGGCCGCGGCGCCGGGAGTCCTGCAGGCCTCGCGGCGTGGAGTCGTAAGGCGCGATGTGTCGCAGCGCGGTCAGTAGAGCCGTGAAGTTCGCCATCGTGCCGCCGGAGACGAGGACGCCGCCCGCATCCTCCGGGTAGCCGATGAACTGCGCGATCCAGCGCAGGACCTGGCGCTCGATCTCTACGGCGGCTGGTCCGAGCTTCCAGGCGCCGGCATTCGTATTCGTCGTCGCAGCGAGCGCCTCCGCGAAGATCCCGATCATCGCGCCCGAACCGTTGACGAAGCCGAAGTGACGCGGAGAGCCGACCGCGGTGAGCATGGGTTCGACGCGCTCGCGCCAATCGGCCAGTAGCGCATGCGCCCCTTCGCCATCCTCCGCGAGCCTGCTTCGAAAGCTCGATCGAACCTCGGCGGCATTGACACGCGGCAACACCGGCCGCTCATCGAGTCGTTCGTAATACGCAGCGATCGTGTCGATCAGCTCGTAGCCCACACGCCGGAATTCCGAAAGCTCGATATCGCCTGTCTGGAACATGCTCCAAGGATCGGGCGCATACGGCTCGGCAGCCATGGGACCAATGTCCCGAAAGGACTAAAATCTCCGGCATTCAACCAGGATGAATGTCCCGATGGATCGAGTGCCGCGGCAGCGCATCCGCTATCTGCGCACGGACGACGGCGTACAGGTCGCGTGGGCGGAAGCGGGAAGTGGACCGCTTCTGATCAAGACCGCGAACTGGCTCACACATCTCGAATACGACGCGGAGAGTCCGGTCTGGAGCCACTGGATCCGCTTTTTCAGCGATCACTTCCGCTTCGTCCGCTACGACGAGCGTGGATGCGGCATGACCGACTGGGTCGTCGGCGATCTCTCGATCGAAAAGTGGTTGAGCGATCTCGAAGCGGTCGTGGAAGCAGCCGCGCCGCGCGAGCCGTTCACGCTGCTCGGAATCTCTCACGGTGCCGCAGCCAGCATTGGGTACGCGGTGCGGCATCCCGAGAGAGTGTCGCGAATGATCTTGTACGGTGGATACGCGCGTGGCTACTCGCATCGAGGAAATCCCGACGCCGAGCGCGAGTACGAGGCGATCCGTGATCTGTTGAAACTCGGATGGGGAAAAGAAAATCCGGCGTTCCGCCAGATCTTCACGTCGCGCTTCATTCCGGAAGGCACTCCGGAGCAGTTCGAATGGTTCAACGATCTTTGCCGGAAGACGACTTCGCCCGATGCGGCGAGCGAATTGCTGCGATTGAGGTCGCTGTTGAATGTCGTCGATCTGTTGGATCAAGTACGAGTGCCGACGCTCGTGATTCACGCACGGGAAGACCAGGTCGTGCCGCTTTCCGAAGGGCGGTTGCTCGCATCGAGAATCGCCGGCGCGCAGTTTGTCGAGCTCGAGTCGAAGAATCACATCCTGCTCGAGCACGAGCCGGCATGGAGACGATTCTGCGACGTCGTTCTCGACTATCTCGGCGTCGCCGGCGCGCCTGCGACCGAGGATCAAGTGTTCACTGCGTTGTCACCGCGAGAACGCGAAGTGCTCGCACTCGTCACCGAAGGTCTCGCCAATGCCGAAATCGGCGAGCGTCTCTCGATCAGCGAGAAGACCGTTCGAAACCACATTTCCAACGTGTTCGACAAACTCGGCGTGTGGACGCGCGCGCAGGCGATGGTCTTCGCGCGCGATCACGGCTTCCGCGGCTGACTCGAAGCCCTCACCCGCCGCTTCGCGGCACCCTCACCCGCAAGCGGGAGAGGGACGCTCGATCGCGCGAGATGGCCGAAGGCCGGATGAGGGCGGGCCCTTACCCGCAAGCGGGAGAGGGACGCTCTCGATGCGAGAAGAAATCGCACGCTGCTGCGTCTCCACAGCATGCGAAAAAATCTGATTGTTATGCTTGTCGTGTCCGTGGTGGTTTCTGCGCACGCGGCCACCAACATTGACATTTCCAACTCCGTCGTCGTCGCTGGAGTGAAACGTTTCGGGATCAGCGGGATCTCGCACTTCTATTACGACCGTGTGCTGCTCAAGAATCTGGCCTGGCACAACGCCGGCTTCGAAGGTCTGCTGTTCCAGTCGGTGATGCGCTGCGACTCCGCCCTTTCCTCGACCGGCTGCGTCGACACGAATCCGTATGCCGCCTGGCCGACAGGTTTCTGGAACGGTGCGACGTACGAATTCCTCCTTGGCACCGTCAAGGGACGATCGGGAACGATCGTCTCGTCCACGGCTCCTGTCAGTCGGGCGGCAGGTTTCGGTACGACCTGGATCTTCGCCGATTCCGCGACTGCGCCCGCACAGGGCGATTACTTCATCGCCCGCAAATACTTCCCGGGCGGCGCCGAAACCGGATGGAATCCCGCAGTGACCGGCGGTGCGACCATCACGACGGAGACGGCGGATCTACCGCCGAACACGGACGGCCGCCAGTGCATCCGTCTGACGGCATCGTCAACAGGACAGACCGCGAACATCAACACCGCGTTCGGATGGTTCGCCAATCAAACGTTCGCTGTGATGAACGGAGCCTATCGACTCTCGTTCAAAGCGAAAGGTACTGGCGGATCGAACAGTATCAACGTGGTCGTCGCGCGCGGGAACACAATCTTCACCAACCAGACGATTGCACTCTCGTCGTCGTGGTCGACGTACAACGTCGATCTCACTGCCGCGGAGACCAGCGCTGTCACGGGATTCGTCGTGATCCGCTTCATGGCCGCCGGCTCGTCGGCGCTACTCGACGACGTCAGCCTCGAGCAGACCAACGGCGATCCGACAAACACGACCTCGTTCCGTGATCCCGTCGTCGCGGCGCTGCGCGCGTTCAATCCGGGCATCCTCCGTTGCCACAACCTCGAGTTGGGCTCGACGCTCGACGACATGATCGCCGCTCCGTTCGGGCGGATGCGCACAGAGTTCCACGCATCGACAACTGATAAAGGCACAAACCAATACGGATGGCACGAGTTCCTCGAGCTCTGTGAACTTCTCGGCGTCGAACCCTATCTCGTTCTCCCGATCACGTTTTCCGATGCGGAGATGCGCAATCTGATCGAATACCTGAGCGGGCCTTCGACGTCAGGGTACGGCGCGCGCCGGTCTGCGAGAGGTCATCCCGCACCGTGGACCGATTCGTTCGCGCGCATCCACCTCGAGTACGGAAACGAAGCGTGGAACCCCGTCTACCTCGGCGCCACGCTGTTCGCGGCAGACTATGGCCGCCGCGGCAACGATATCTTCGCCGTCGCTCGCCAATCTGCTTACTACAGCTCGAAATTCAATCTGATCCTCGGCGTGCAAGCTGCGAATCCCTTCAACAGCCGTGTGACGCACAACGCCAGTGCGAATCACGACACGCTCGCGATCGGCCCCTACATGGCCACGCGCGTCGACGATTTCGCGACGAACGAGCAACTCTTCGGCAGTCTCTTTGCCGAGGCGTCGTTCTGGTCGAAGGCGAGCAACGGCCCGGTGAAACAGACGTACGACATGATCAACGCGACGACGCGCCCGGTGCCGCTGATCGTCTATGAGGTCAACCTGCACACCACGCAAGGCGCGATCACGCAGCCGGCGCTCGACTCGTTCGCGCCTTCCATCGGTGCGGGCCTGGCGGTGGCGGATCACATGCTGAACATGCTCCGCGAGCAGAAGATCCGCGATCAGCTCCTCTTTTCTCTGGGCGGATTTCAGTATCAGCGTGACGACGGGAAGAACGTGCTGATCTGGGGCACCACGCGCGACTTCGGGGTGACTGATCGGAAGCGTCCCCAATTTCTCGCAGTGAAGCTCGCCAACGAAGCACTCTCCGGCGATCTGGTGCAGACGACGCAGTCCGGCGACAACCCGATGTGGAACGAACCGCTGACGAATCGCATTCAGATCGACAATGTTCCCTTCATTCAATCCTTCGCGTTCTCGAGTGGCGCGCGCAACGCGGTCGTCGTGTTCAATCTGCATCGGACGGACTCGCTGCCGGTGACCTTCACCGGCGTGAACGCACCGCGCGGGGCAGTGACGATGCGAAGACTGGCGTCCGGAACGATCACAGACTCGAACGAGAATGCCGAGAACGTGATCATCACCACGCAGCAGCTCTCCGATTTCGATCCGAGTCAGCCGGTGATGTTGCCACCGTTCTCGATGACGGTATTCGCCACCGGCGAAGTCTCAACCACCGGCCGCCGTCGTGCGGTCGCTCACGGCACTCCATAGAGAGCGAAGGCCGCCCAGTGGGAAGGCGAATTCCACTGGGCGGTCGCGCGCATGGACTTCTGAGCTCTGCGCAGCGCCGCCGCCGGCGTCAAGCCGTCGCGGAGGAACCCATCGTAAAAACGCGCCATCAGCTCCGCGGTGGCGCGATCTTTCACGCTCCAGTAGCTCGCGACGATCCGCGCGGTTCCGGCATGCATGAAACCGTTGACCAATCCCACGATGCCTTCGCCGCGCAACTCCTTGCCGATGGCGGTGCGACATGCGCTCAGCACGACCATCTCCGGCGCGCCGTTGAGACGATAGAGATCGTGAACCCGAACGAAGCCGTTCACGGGCCGGCCGGTCTTGTCGACCAATGACAGGACGATGCCGGACAGGTTCGGTTGCCGAGTATTCACCAGCGCGTGCGTGGCCAGGTGCATCAGGCGATAGCGGCTGAGATTCGTACGCATGATGTTGTCGCGGTTGGCCTCGAAGTCGAGAGCTTTCCATGTCACGCCGCGCGAAAGGCGGATGATCGTTTCCGCTTCCGCGCGTGTGGCCGTGAGCCGCTGAAGATCTCGCAAGCCGGTGTCGGTGATGGAACGCGTAAGCTCGGGATCAGGTGCAGCAGATGCGGCCGGATGTCCCGTGACGCGAGGGTCATCCGCGCGGAAAACCGGGTCGGCAAACACTACGACCTCGGCCTCGGAACGCGGCCGCGCCTGGGCCGAACGTCTCAACAGCGCGAGAGCGGAGGCTGACGGCGCCATGGAGATCTCGTAGTCATCGAGGAGCAGCCGTCCGTGCGCCGGCAGTGCGGCGAACGGAACGTAGAACAACGGCCCATCGGGAACGATGACGAGGCGGCGGATCCCCACCGCGATTGGCAGAGGCTCGACGATGATCGATGACAGATCGCTGCCGGCCTTCTCCAGATCGCGACGCTTCGATCGCTGATCGCCACCAGCCAGAAGGTCGCGGAAGCGGACAACCGCCGACTCGATTTTGATTCGTGGCGGCAGCTCACGAGACGTGATCGCAGTCTTCGTGACGACCCAGACGAAACTTTTCTCCGGCCCGAGAAAATACTCGACGAGCGCGGTCTCGTCGTCGAGCAACTCCGATTGGATCTGCACCGCCGTGAGCGGCTCGGCATTTCGCGCGGCTTCCAGTTTCGGAAACGCCGCTGCAATATTCGATTCGACATCGCGCAGCTCGGCTTTCAAAACATCGAGTCCGGCGGCGTTCTCACCTCGATCATTTCTTTGTTGCATGTGCTCGACCGCTTCGCGCAAGGTCTTCTCGCGGACGAACAGCGAACCTGCTCCCGAAGAATCGGATCGCGCCAGACCCTCCTGGACTGCGTCGAGCGTCATTCGCGCGCGTGCGAGCTCGCTGGCACCGAGGGCCGTGGCCTCGTCGTGCAGCTCCATGAGCAACCCGATGTATCGCGCGTAGTGACCCCACACGCCGCTCAGCAGTGACGCTCGAAATCGTTGTGTCGAGAGATTGCGCCGCCCCGCTTCGATCATCGCGATCAGACGGGCCATCGATGCGGCGGCGTCGGCGACGCGTCCGAGCTCGTGCTGCGCTCGCGCCAGACTCGAAAGGGTGAACGCCTCGCTCCATCGCGCGCCGATCGACTCCCGGATCTCGAGCGCGCGCTCATGATTGGTGATCGCTTCTTCGGGCCGGTGGAGAAACGTGAGCGCCACGCCGATGTGATCGAGTGCGTCCGCCTCGGTGTGGCCGGAGCCGTGGGCGCGTAGCAGTGGAAGCGCTGTCCGCTCGTACTCGAGAGCTTTTTCGTAATTCCCCAACGACGTCTGGGTCATGCCGAGGTGCAGGAGAGTCAATCCTTCGCCGTTCGCGTCTGCGGTCTCGCGCCGCGCGGAAAGCGATTCGCCGTAGAGGCGCAGAGCGGCATCGTAGTCGTGATTCAGAAAGCTGATCCAGCCGAGCTGGTAGTAGATGACGCCCTGCAGCTTGCGATCGCCGAGCTCAGTGGCGATCGCCAGCGCTCGTCTGTTGTAGTCGAGCGCCACCTCGAGCTGACCGAGGAACTGATGAACGAGACCGATGAAGCCGATGGTGCTCGCTTCGAGCTGACGGTCGCCGGCAGTCCGGCTGCTGGCGAGAGCTTCTCGAAAGCTGGCGAGCGCATCCTCGTGCGCGCCGGCGCTCACATGAAGCCACGCGATCTGAGTCCAGATGTTCGCTCGCGCACGCGGCGCGCTCTCGACAGACAGTAGGGACGTGTAGCAGGCGAGGGCCTTCTGCGTCTCGCCCGTTCGCTCGAGCTCTTTGCAGGAGGGCACGCTCTGCGCGGGTGAGGAGTCCACCATGCCGGCCAAAACGAACAGCAATACGGCGGAAGGGATCTTCATCGGTATTTGACGCGGAACCGAAACGTCACCGGCCGGCCTGGCTGATTCACTCGCAACGCGTAGCTGCCGGTGGGAGCAATCCGATTGTCGAGTCCGACGGTGATGCTCGTTCCGTCGGCCGCCACGGGACCATGCCACAGAGATGCGCCGCGTGAATCGAGAAGGTCGGCGGTGATTGTCTGGCGGCCCGGCGGCTCGGGGAGGTGAAGGATGAGCGCGAAGCTTTCGGCTGTCGGCGGCACATCGATGAGGGGCGCCTCGCTGGCGGCAACTTCACGCGTCACGTCCGCGTCGAGGTCGACGATGGGGACGCCGACCTGAGGTCGAGTTGGTATCGCGACCACGTGAGGCGGCTCCTGATGAATTCGTTGCAGCGAAAGCTCACGCTGCAATCGCTCGATGATTCTGCCGTCGTGCTGGTATTGAATCACGATGAGCGCGGCGAGCGCCGGGATGATCATCGCGATCGCCGCCGCCACGGCCGTGCGCAACCAGCTTCGCGAGCTCCCGAGCTCGTTCTCCGCGATGCGCTCGAATGCTCTCATCTCGCGTACGATTCGATATTCGCGTGCGCAGTCCGAGCACCGTTTGACATGCGCGACGATTCGCGTTCGTTCGTCTTCGGAGATGTCCGCTGACGCCGCGCGCATCAGCATTTCTTCGTCGAGGCAGTCCGCCGATAATGCCGGGCGCGCGGTCATCTGCTGGTAGATCTGCTGGAGATCGTTCTCGGTCAGTTTCACGGGTAGTCCACCCCCTCGCGGCGCAGTTCTTCTCTCAAATCGTCGAGGCCTCGATAAAGGAGGTTGCGCACCTTTGGTTCGGTCCATCGAAGGAGCTCGGCAATCTCGCTGAGACTGAAACCCTGCAGGTGCAACTCGACGACCGATCGCCTGTTTTCCGGCAGCGAGACGAGTGCTGCGTCGACCTTCGCCATCAGCTCTTTGCGCTCGGCGGCGCGGTCGGGGCGATGAGCCGGGTCGGCGGCGAGCTCCCGGACGGGCTGCTCCTGTTCCTCGGCTGGAGGCATGGTTAGCTGCTCTTCTCGACGAGCGTTCACTCTCCGAACCGCGTCGATGGTGGCTGAAAGAGCAATCCTGTGGATGTAGGACGCAGGATCGGTCAATTCTTTCTCGCGTTGCAACGCTTTCCAGAGACGGAGCCGGGCGTCCTGTTCGATATCGGCGATCTGGATGCCGCGGTTCCTGGGACAGTGTCTGGCGATGATGCTGCGCAGCAGCGCGGAGTAGCGCTCCAGGAGACGCTCCAGACGTGCGGCGCCTTCGCTCTCGGGAGGACCGGTCAACGCCATTGTTACGTTCCGCCAGCCAACTTTTCCTTCTGCGTGACGTCTCAAACAAACGGAAGAAACAGAATGAACGCTACCCCACTCCGGGTGCGAGGGAAAGAGATGGATCACGGACTCGTTCGCACCATCGCCACTCTGACATTGCTCTGCGTACCGATGTTCGCGAACGCCGAGACGTCTGCCGAGAAGCGCGTGTTTCAGGCAGCGCGCGCGACGAAGACGCCTGTCATCGACGGCGACTTGAGCGACGCCGCGTGGCAGAACGCACCGGAGATCACCGGCTTCACCCAGCACGATCCGAAGGATGGCGAGCCCGCCACGCAGAAGACCGTGGTGAAGGTCGTTTACGACGACAACGCGATCTACTTCGGCGCGATGATGTACGACACCAATCCCGTCACGACCGTGCTCGTTCGTCGCGACAACAATCCCGATTCATCCGACTGGTTCTACGTCAGCATCGATTCGCAGCACGACGGATTGAATGGCGCGTCGTTCTGGGTCAATCCCTCGAACGTCCAGTTCGACACGAACCTGTACAACGACATCTATGACGATACGAGCTGGGACGCGGTGTGGGCGTCTGCCGCGAAGATCGTTCCGGGCGGATGGGCGGCAGAGATGCGCATCCCTTTTTCACAGCTTCGCTATGCCGACAAACCGCAGCAGACGTGGGGACTCAACCTCACGCGACGGATCGCGCGCAACAAAGAGCTCGACCGTCTGGTCAATGTCAAAAAGGGCGAAACCGGCTGGGTCTCGCGTTTCGCCGATCTCACCGGCATCGACGGCATTCATCCCGAGCGCGCATTCGAGCTCTTGCCGTACGGCGTCACACGCTCCGATCTGACGAGCCGCATCGACAGGGCCGATCCGTTCACGCGCCGCTCAACGTACAAGCTCGATGGCGGTCTGGACATGAAGTACGGCCTCACGTCCAACCTGACGCTCACCGGCACGATCAATCCCGACTTCGGACAGGTCGAAGTCGATCCCGCCGTCGTGAACCTCGGCCAGTTCGAGACATTCTTCCCGGAGAAGCGTCCCTTCTTTACGGAAGGAGCACAGATGTTCCGCTTCGGTCAGGGACCGGCGAACTCGCGCTGGAACTTCAATCTCTACCCACCGCAGTTCTTCTACTCGCGTCGCATCGGACGATCGCCTCAAGGGAGCGCCTCGGCCGATTACTCCGACATGCCCGGTGAAACGACGATCCTCGGCGCGGCCAAGATCACCGGCAAGCTCGGCAAGGGTTGGTCCCTCGGCGTGCTCGATGCGCTCACCGATCGCGAGAATGGCCGGTTTCAAAGCAGCGACGCGCGTTGGTCGCAAGCCGTCGAGCCG
>DASXRT010000226.1:0-4166 GCA_036506455.1 Thermoanaerobaculia bacterium | reverse complement strand
ACCGGCCACGTCTTCGCCACCGCGGGAACGATCGACGATCCCGACAACATCAGCGCTTCGGTGCAATTGCACATGGGCGTGAGCGAGACGGGCATTCCGCTCTCGCCGACGACGCTGGTGATGCCGTACTACGCGCAGTTCGTCAACCCCGCGCTCGTCGACGCCAACCTCCAGCTCCTCGGACTCGGCTACAGCCTCGCGACCGCGCCGGTGAACCAGACCACCGCGAAGTTTCCGCGCGTGATCAAGAGCGATGTGTTCTATCGCGCCGTCGATATCGCCCGCGCGGGTCAGCGGATGTTCATCAGCGACAACGCCGCCGACGCGAAACGCGAGGCGCTGGCGCATCTTGCGCTCGATCTCCTCGGCAACGGCGTGGAGCTGCGCGAGTGGGATGATCTGCGCCGGTCCGAGAAGAGCGGTCGCGTCGCCGGCGCAGCAGTGATTGCCGAACTGAACGCCTCCGGCATGGCCGGCCGCGCCAGCATCGGAGAATTCGTCGATCTCTTCGGCAGCGCGACCTCGTATCGCACGCCGTTCGTCATGGCCGTCGCCCATGGCGCCGCGGTCTCCGGAAATTCGCGGCCATACGCGCTGTCGATTCGCGGAGCATCAGCGCGTCGCGCCGATGTGCCGAATGAAGCGACGTCGGGCTGGATCCGTGATCTCCCGTTCACCGATATCTCGCGCTTCGATGTAGCGGCGCTCAATCGCTCCGGCGAGATCGCGCTCGTCGGACGATGGACCGAGAACGTCGATCTCGTCGTGACCCCGTCCGTGAGCGGAGCGATTGCGCTCGAAATCATCTTCCCCGGCATGACCGATGGCACCGCGATGCGCGCGCACCTCGACCTCAATGGCACGGCCGGCGAGCCATTGCGCGTTCCGCTCACGCGCGGCGCGACGTCGCTCAACGCGATCCTTCCCAACGGCGGATTCAACGCGAGCGCGGCCGCTTCGGCAATCACAGTGGCTCCGCTGAAAATCGCGGGCTCGCGTCAGGATCTCTACCTCGATTCGGACGGTCACAAGGTCTCCATCCTGTTCAACCGTCCGGTCGCTCTGCAGACGGGCGGCGACTGGCGCACGAAGTTCGCGGCGACGATCGCCTTCAACCGCGACGGTATCGTCTACAACGGCAACCGTCCGATCTTCGCTGCCGCGCTGCAGGAAGACGAGCGGATCGTCAATCTCTCCTTCGACAACGTTCTCACGACAAACGCGGGTTACACGATCACGGTCAGTCCACTGGTCGATCCGCTGACACAGAGCGATGTGTCGTTTGCGCAGCCGCTGCAGCCGAAGATCGACAACAACACGCCTGCGGCGATCCTCTACGGAAAGTTCCTGAAAGGCGATAACACTCCGATCGGCCTCTCCGAAGTGCGGCTCTACACAGGACACTTCATCGGTTGCAACGTCGGCCTGCTCGATGACGACCCGCCGATCGACTGCAATCCCTACAAGGAAGCACCGCAATACGCGAAGACCGAGGCGGACGGCTCATTCCTGTTCGAATACGTTCCACGCGATGCCGTCGGCGATCCGTCACTCACCGGAAGCTATCGCCTGATCGGCATTTCGCAGGGGGGCAAGTTCACGCTGCTCGATGGAACGGTCCGCCTTCCCGGCCGCGTGCATTTCGTAAACCTTCAGCTCCTCGGACGCGGCGCCGCCGAAGGCATCGCCAGGTACGACAACGGCGACAAGGTTGTCGGCGGCGAGATCTACGTCGGCAGCTCGATGTTCAACACGGGGCGCTCGACGAAGACAGACAGCAACGGCTTTTTCCACGTCGACGATCTTCCCGTCGGACCGATCACGTTCAGTGTGAAAGATGCGGCGGGCAACATCGCCTTCGCGTCCGGCGAGATCGCCACACCCGGCCAGCTCGTGACCAAAGAGCTGGTCATCTATCGCAAACCGTTCCCCGGGACCGGAACGATTTTCGGCGTCGTGCGCCGGTCCGATACGAATGCACCCGTCGCCGCGGCGCGCGTCGGCGTCTATTCGCAAGGTTTCGGATTATCCGAGGCGCTCACCGACAGCGATGGCCGCTACGAGTTTCGCAAAGTGCCGGCAGGCTTCGTCACCGTGCTTGCGGCGGAATGGTCGGTATCGCGACAGAGCACCGCCGTCGATTTTGATCTGCACACCGACGAAGCGCGCGAAGTGAATCTGATCCTCGGCATCGCGACGCCGAGTGAAGCGACGGCGAATCTCAGTGGTGACGTCATCCGCGAGAACCCGCTCTTCCCCGGAGATCCGTCGAAATACGAACGCGTCGCCGGCGCGATCGTGAAGCTCGGCGGACGCCCGGTGACCGCCGACAGCAACGGCCATTTTACTTATGACGCATTGCCGCTGCGTTTCGGCAACTCGCTCGAGATCCAGGCCTACGACCCATCGACGAAACGCGTCGGCAAAGTCCTGCTTCCCACGCTGACCGAGGCGGGACCGAACAACGTGACGATTTTCATCGCCGCGAATTCGTTCGGCACGGGGACGATTCGCGTGCGGCTTCTCAGCGCCACGGGCCAGCCGGTGACGGGATTCCGCGTCATCGAGCCCGGTTTCCCGCCGACCATCTTCCGCGCCCTCGGCGGCGGAGTCTATGAACTGTCTGAGGCGGTCGGCGGCAACGTGAACATCTGGGCCGTCAACGGTCCGTCGCAGTACGGCGATCAATTCGTCCACGACACCGCCAAGCTCGAGTTTCCCGGACAGGTCGCGAGCGTGACGATGCGCCTGCCGGGACAGGGCACCGTTCGCGTCAAACTGCACGGCGACTTCGACATCATCAATGACGTCAACGTTTCTTATCCGGCGTGGGATGAAGGCGAGCAGGAGCTGCAGCCGAAGGAGATCACGGTCTCGACGAACGTGAACGGCATTGCCGACTTCGCCACGTTCACCAAAGTTCCCGCGCTCCTCAACTACTCCGTCGCGTCGGTCCATCCCTCGTACGGTTACTCGGGCGCTACCGGAGCGCTCGCCTATGAAGGAGATGTTGCGACGCACATCCTGCAGATGAAGAAGCTGGCGACGATTCGCGGCACGGTGTACGCGATCGACGGCAAGACCCCGATCGCCGGCGCCGTGATCCGGCTGAATGACGGCAGCCGCGACACCGGCATCAGCTACACCGCTCCCGACGGCACGTTTACGTATCGCGATGTTCCGCCGGGCATCTTCTTCAATATTTCGGCGGAGACGACCCAAAGCGGGATTTATCGAGCCGGTGTTGCGTACGGAAAAACAGCGGATGTCGGTGGACCGGTCGACAACGTCGCCGTGATTCTGCGCCGTCGCGGCTCGATCGAAGGAAAAGTCGTCTACATCGGATACAAGCGGTTTGATGCGAACAATCCGGCCAACAATTTGGTGGACGACACGCCGAACGATCTCTCCGACAATGCTCCCGTTCCGCTGGCGAAGCTGTGGCTCCGCGAGCTCGATTTCCCGAAACGCAGTTTGGGGACCGATGCCGATCCGCTGACCGCCGATGTCGCCGGACGCTTCGCGCTGAGCAGCGTTTTCGTCGGCGCACTGCATGCGAAAGCATGGGACTCGGCCAATCAGGAACTGCAAGGCGACTGGACCGGCACGCTCGAGGAGGAAGGACAGCCGCTGACCGCCTACATCGGGATCGGGTCGGGCGGCACCGGAAACATCCAGGTCACGATCGCCGATCCGAATCAGTCGAACGCGCCGGTCGTCAATGCGGAAGTCGGCCTTTACCGGGGCTTCGGCCTCTTCGATCTGACGAGCAGCGATGCGAACGGCGTCGCTACGTTCCAGCAGGTTCCCGTCGGCACGTACTCGGTGTCGGCATACTCGAAAGCGCTCGGAAAATCGGGTTCGAGTCCCGCTTTCAGCGTGCAACGCGATCTGGTCAGCCAACTGCGCATCCTGCTGGAGTTCAGCGGTCGCGTCGACGGCACGTTCACTGATCCTGAGTCAGTTCCGGTGGGCCGCACGATCCCCGGAGCGACCGTCACGCTCAGCGGGTCGGGTTACCAGTCGCGCGCTTCGACAAGCGTGAGCGGCGCATTCACCTTCGACGGCGTGCGCGAGGGCTTCTTCACTCTCGATGCGAAAGACACCGACACCAACCGCCGTGCGAAGGCATCGCACACTCTCAGCGCGGCCGATCCTCATCCCAT
>DASXRT010000225.1:0-11749 GCA_036506455.1 Thermoanaerobaculia bacterium | reverse complement strand
CGCGCTCAACGCGGCGCTCTCCGGCAAGACCGTGCAGCGCTTCGAGACCGTGCTGCCACATCTCGCGCGCGTCGACGATCAGCAGCGCATCACCGGCCGCACGATCGAGCAGGTCGTGCCCGTCGGAAAACATCTCATCATCGATTTCTCCGGAGGCCTGCATCTCCGCACGCACATGCGCATGAACGGAAGCTGGCACATCTATCGTCCGGGCGAACGATGGCGGCGCCGACGCGACGACATGCGTGTCGTCATCGCCACCGACGATTACGTCGCGGTCGGCTTCAACATCCCGGTCGCCGAGTTTCTCGACGATCGAGCGCTCCTGCGTCAGGAAGACCTCCGACAAATCGGCCCCGACGTTCTCGGCGAAAGCTTCGAGGCCGGCGAGGCGCTGCGACGAATCCGCGAGCGCGCGAATGAAGAGATCGGAAATGTTCTTCTCAACCAGCGCGTGATCGCCGGCATCGGCAACATCTGGAAGTCGGAGGTGCTCTTCGCGTGTCGCGTGAATCCGTTTGCGCGCGTGGAGATGCTGAACGATCAGCAGCTTGGCTGCCTCGTCACAAAAGCTCGAAAGCTGATGACGCGCAGCGCCGGCAGCGAAGCGCCGAACGACCTGTCCGTGTACGGACGGAAGCGATGCCGGCGGTGCGGATCGCGAATCGAATACAGAAAGCAGGGACTCGACGCCCGCGGAACGTACTGGTGTCCGCGTTGTGTCAGTTAGAATCGTGGCCGCATGGCCATCATCATGTCCCAACCCATGACTCCCCAGGAGATGCGCGTCCTGCAGGAGTACCGCCGTATCGGCGCCGACACGATGCCGATCTCTGCCATCAAAGCGATCAAACATCCCGTTGGCGGCGGTGAAGCGCCCGCGATTTCACTCGTCGAGAAAGGCTATCTCGCCGCTGATGCATCGGGAGAGAACTTCACCCTGACGCAAAAGGCAAAGGACTTTCTTGCGATTGACGTGAAGCCGGAGTTCGAGTCGAGCGCGGCGGCGGATGAAGCCGCCGTCGAATAACTGCACATGATCCGTTGCAGTTTTGCAGCCCTCAGCTTACGATAGCGGGTTGAGGACCGAAATGAAGCATGGCGACAAAGCAAAAAGGAAAGCGGCCAGCAAAACCTCAGGCAAAAAAAGCAGCAAAGCCAAAATCAGCGCCAAAAGCAGCAAAGCCGGCCCGGTCGTCAAAGCAAAAAAGCAAAGCGCCAGCAGCAAAGTCCAAAAAAAAACCATCAGCAGCAGCAAGCCCGGCGCGCACGGCGACAACGGCAAGCCGCGGGTCCGCCTCACGCCCGACCAGCTTACTTTCTCGAATCCAATCGTCGCCGCTGCTTTCAAGCGTGCTGTCAAGAAGTACCCGAACGCCTTCCGCAGGCTCACCGACTGACGGCGGCACCCGCTATCTGACTGTTCAGGATCTCGTCGAGCTGCACCGAGCGGTCAGCGCGGAATTCGGCGGCACGCAGGCGCAGCCGGGCGTCGTCGAATCGCAGTTTGGTCTTCTCAACGCCGTGCAACGACCGCAGGTGACGACGCTGGGACGCGAGGCCTATCCGTCGTTCCCCGACAAAGTCGCCGCCTTCGTATTTGCATTGCTCTCCTATCGTCCGTTCCGCGGCGGCAACCGGAGACTCGCGCTGGCCTCGATGTTCGCGTTCTGCGAGATCAACAATCGCACGATCGACTCGCGCGTACTCGACGAGAAGACGGCGGAGACTCTGTTCAAGCGCGCTGCCGGCCACCGCGAAATGGGCATCCCGCCGGAGAACGTCTTCCGCGAATTCCGGGAGATGATGACGCGCGCGATCGTCAGCGTTTCGTAGTCGTGTCAGTCATGTCCGTCGTATCGCCGGCGCGGCGATGCATCTCGGCATTGATGCGTCCGAGCAGGATCCGCGAAACGCGGATGTCGTGTCCGAGGTCGATCAGCAGGACGGTGATGTCGCCGCCAGCCCACATGACACCGGCCAGCACGAGCATCTGCGTCACTTCGGCGATGAGCGTCGGCAGCGCGGCGCCGGCGTCGGTGACCAGACCGGTCACGACCTCACCGATCATCATCAGAACCATCAGCACGGCGAGCACTTTGAAGAGCCGCGCGATATAGCGCAGCGTGACATACGGCTCGAGGTCGTCGGTGCGGACCTCCTCTTCCTTCCCTCGAAGCTCGCCGGGACGGATCGGCGGCGCGCCACAAGTCGGGCACGTCGTCGATGGATCCTTTCTCACGCTCCCACACTCCGGACATTTCACTTCGTCTGCCACTGCAACCTCCTTACGTCATCCATTGCCGGTGCCGCGCCACCTCGCACGATAGCCGCGTACGTCGATGTGCGTGAATGGTCCGTGACCGCAGCATGCGGAATAAACGCCAATTCCTCCGACGAGAGAGGGATATTTCCGCTCCACGCGCTCGGCGGCATCGGCGACGATCTGCGCATCGCGAACGTCGATTCGCCCGTCGTGGTTGAGATCGTCCTCGATGCCGTTGCCGTTGTTGTCGACGAAAACGTCCGAAGCATCACCGTACATGTGCCGGCTCAGGTTCGCGCGCCCCTGGGTATTGCCACCGGTGATGTTGTAGTTCGGGGTGCGGAAGCCGCTCATGATGGTCATGCGCTTGACCGGATGGCCTGTGGCCTCGAGCTCCTGAATCGTCAGCTCCAGTTTGTCGAGCAGTTTGGGATTGAGGAGCAGATATTTCGGCCAGACGTTCGGCTGATCCTTCGTCACAAAATCGCGGAGCTTGAAGTGTTCGGAGACGTGTGTGTCGGCATTCTCGCGCGTCACTTCGATGAAGCCACTGGGATTCGCATAGGCCGGCGTCTTCGGTGGGCCGCCTCTTTCGAACGGCCAGCTTCCGAGGTAGTAGAGACCGATGCGGCCGGAGCGCTTCTGCGAGAAAGGCACGACCGTGATCACGTTGAAGTCACTGATCGCGCGCGTGGCCTGGTCGACCTTCACGGCCAGGTTGTATATGCCGGGATTGGACGGCGCAGTGAAGCTCGAGGAGATCTCCGTCGAGCCTTGCGACAGCACTGCGGTCGCGCCGCTCGGCGCACCCTTCGCGATCGTTGAGCCGGGTGTTTGTGTTGTAAAGCGCACTCGTCCCGACTGACCGCGCAGCGGAGTCAGAAAGGCGAGCATCGCATCATTGATGTATGCGGCCTTCGGCGCATTCGGCGCGAGGATCGCGTTCGCAACCTGATGCGTCACCGGCGGAGCCGGTGCAGCAGGAGCTCGAGCCACGGCGGCCTCCTTCGCTCGTTCCAGGCGCTCGAGTCGTCGCGTCTCGAGTATTGCGCCGATCCAGCCGGCGATGAACAACAGCACGACACCTGCTGCAATCCAGTTGAAGATGCGCTCCTGGCGCTCGGAGAGACCGCGGTACACGCGGTGGCGCTTCGCCGCTTCGGGGAAGAGTGGTGCGCCTCGCTGCATCGCGACGGCGACGGTTCACGGAGCATGCCGTGTGGCACTACGGGAAATATCCTCGCGGAATCCTGAGGTGATGCCCGCCGCGATCTTCGATCGCCAGCGAGTGCCACTGATCGGCCGCTGATGGATCGGAGTAGAACGCGATCTGATACTGCTGCCGCAGCTCGGCGGAGATGCGTGCGTACACCGCCGGCAGCTCGCGCTCCTTCTGAATGATGAAGTACGTGGCGCCGGTGTCGCGCGCGATCTGGCCGAGGCGCCGTGCTTCCAACCGGCCGATACCGAAACGCATCAGCATCGTCAATCGCTTGTTCTTGATGATCGGATAGATCGGCACGCCCGCGTATCGCGCATAGTGCACGACGTTGTCGAGCGTAAACGAGCTTCCCTGATCGACACCGTCCGTGAGGACGACCAGCGCACGCCGCCCCGGCTGCTTCTGCAATTCGTACAGCATCTCGATCACCGAGTCGTACAGATGCGTCTCCCCGACCGGCTTGACGCGATCGACCGTCGCCGCAGCCGCATCGAAGTCGTTGGTGAACGTCGTCAGCCAGAACGTGCGCTGATTGAAACCGACAAAGGCGATGCGATCCTGCGGGCGCAGCAGTGCCTTCGCGAACTGTCGCGCCGCTTCCTTCACGACCGGCAGCTCCTCGAGCATGCTCTCCGAGTAATCGATGAGAAGGATCACGCTGAGCGGTTGATCGGACGCCGCAGCAAGCGCCTCGATCTTGCGCGGCTTGCCGTCATCGCGCAGCGCGAGCTGCTCGAACTTCACCGGACCGCTACCCGTGGCCACCGACATCGGGATCTGCTGCACAGTGACGTCGACAGACGCGCGCGGCTGATCTCCGAAGAAAACCACATCGTTCGCCTCGGCGCCCCCGCTGCTGTGAGCAACGACGCGCGCATAGACAGACTGCGGCGCCGCCTTCACGTCGACGGAAGTTGCATACGGCGGAACGGTCGCGCTGCCGACTTTCTGCTCGCCGACGTAGAAGTCGACGCTGGCGACGGCAACGTCCGTCGGCTTGATCAAATTCGCGGAGAGCGTCATCGAGCCACTCGCCGGAACTTCGCGCGGCGCGATGAGTCGCACCCGAAACGGCGGCCTCGGATCATTGACCACCATCTCATCCTCAGCGATCGCGCTTCCCTGCGCGTCGTAACCGACCGCACGCATGCGCAGGCGCCGGATGTACTGGCCGACGTTGACCTGCACGGTCAGCGTGTGACCGAGCCCTTCGCCAAACTTCACGCCGTTGATGAAGAGGACGATGCGCTTGACGTCGTCGCTCGCAACGATCGGAACGTACAGCGTTCCGTGGACCAGGCCCTGGGGCTTCTCGGTGATATGAATTGACTGTGCGTGAACGACAGCCGTCAGCGCCAACAAAAAAGGGATGAGGGATGAGGGATGAGGGATGAGACGCTTCACACGAGATTCAACATGTCGTGCTTCATCCCTCATCCCTTATCCCTTTTCCCCCTCGCATCGCGATATACCGCGATGTGTGCGGGCAGGTCGACGATGAATGTATTCATCCTGATGAAGAATCATTGCGTTGTGCACTGCCAGCCTCCTTCACGCGCGCGCGCGTTTCCCTTTCGGCGCACTGAACATCTTTCGTAATTCGAATCTCTTCTTTCCGAGGACCGGCTTCCAGAGATCGCCGAGCTTCGCGACGCGCTGAGGCACGTTGTCGATGCGGAAATCCTCGATGCGTACGCCATCCTCGATCTCTTGCCATGTCACAGGCGTCGATACCGATGCGACCGGCGTCGGACGGATCGAGTAGATCGAAGCGAGCGTTCGTCCCCAGGCGTTCTGGTTGTAGTCAACCAACACACGCCCGTACGGACGTTTCACTTTGCGATATTCGGCGGTGATGATCTCGGGATGTCGCGACTCGAGCTCGATGGCGATCGCTTTCGCCAATGCCCATACTTCCTTCTGCGTTGGCCCTCGAACGATCGGGATGTAAACGTGGATGCCCTTCGATCCGGTCGTCTTCGCGTAGGTAGGCATCTTCAGCTTCGACAGAATGTCACGCACGCGCAGCGCGACTTCGCGAACTTTCGGAAAATCAGCGCCGGGACCGGGGTCGAGATCGAAGTGAAGAAAATCGGGCCGGTCGGTGTCGTCACAGCGCGCGTACCACGGATTGAGATCGATGCAGCCGAGATTGATGAGCCACAAAAGCGTTGGGAGGTCTTGCACGATCGGAAAATTGATGACGCCGGCGCTGCCGTGAGAGATGTTACAGATCTCGATCCAGTCGGGACGCGGATCGGGTGCGCGCTTCATGTAGAAGAAGTCGCCCTCCGCTCCGTTCGGATAACGCTTCATCACCATCGCGCGATCATGCAGATGCGGCAGCAGCCACGGCGACATGTCGGCGTAGTACTGAATGAGATCGCGTTTGGTGAGCTTCAGCTTCTTCCAGAAGAGTTTCTTCAGGTTCGTGAGGCGAACGTCGTGATCGCCGAACCGGAGAACTATTTCTTCGGGCCCATCGGGGATGACAAGACGTTTCGCGCCCAATCAGAGGAGTCCTTTCACGACATGGAGCTCCGATAGGAAACGTTTGTAGCCGTACGCATACGTCTCGAGGTTCGCCGAGACATTGACCGGTTGGATATTCATGATGCCGGCGGGATCCGCGGGCTTTAACTCCTGCCACTCCGATCGCTCGCCGGTGGCGAGGTCGATACGCTCGATGGCCGTCCGCACGCGCGCGAACTGATACACGTACAGCGCATTGTCCTTTCCCCACTGCAAGGCCTGGTCTCCGCGGCGAGAGCCGCCTACCTCTTTCGGTTCCCTATCGTCGGCAACCGAGTATGTCATCAGTCGTTCATCAGGTGCTGTGGTCGCGACCTGCGTTCCATCAGGTGAGATCGCGAACGGAACGTTCACGCCTTCTGGTCCAAACGGACGAAGTGTGCCGTCACCGTCGATCACGAGCTCATACAGGCGCTGGCCGTGGTTCAACTCATTTCCCGAGATGAGCAGGCGCTTCCCATCGGGGAACCAGTTCCACCAAACCATCATCTCGAGACCTTTCACGGGTATCGTGCGCGTGATCCCGGCGCCGACCGGCAGCAGGTCGAGGTGATCGGGAGCGCCGGTCATCGCCGCGACCCACTTGCCGTCCGGCGACATCGTCCTGACAAGGCCGTCGCCGAGATGCACCGCCGGGCTGCCGTCAATGTTGCGAACGTAGATCGCACCGACGGTCCCGCGCGCCGCCGCTCCCTGTTCCTCCAGGACGATCTTCGTTCCATCCGCGGAGACATCGGTAAGAAACGGCCAATCGAACCACGTGAGATTTCGCTCCGGCGAGCGGCCGGGCCGGCCCGCGAGAATTTCGCGATGACCCTGATCGACGGACAGAAGTGTGTCACCGTTGTTCCTGATGTCGTGAACCGCGAGCCGGCCGGGCATCGGCAGAATGATCCGCTCTCGTCCGTTGATGGTGATGCCGGCAAGGTCGCGGCCTGCGCCTCTGCCCTGCGCAGAGGTCCACACTTCGTCGCCGTTCGGCGTCCAGGCGATTCCCGAGGTCGTCTTCCAGAATGAGCTCTCCACTCTTTTTTCTCCGCTGAAGGCGATGATGGCCACGCGGCCGCCGTCGTCACCCCAAAGCGGATGATCGAGAAAGGCGATGAGGTCGCGTTTCGGCGAGATCCGCACGTGACTGATCCAATGCGAAGTCGTGTACACGGCGCGGCCGATCGGATACTCGATGGCGAAGAGGTCACCGGCGCGGCGGATGATCGCAAGACTCTTCCCGTCGGGACTCCAGTCGGCGTCTTGCATGCCTTCGAGCACCTCACGAGGAGCGCCGCCGCCGAGCGGCAGACGCGCCAGCGTCCCCGACGTAATCCATCCGCCGGTGAAGTGTCGCCCGAGAGAGACGGCGAGCTCGCCCGTCGTCGGAGACACCGACAGCAGATCGGCATTCACGACACCGAGTGCCCGGGCGTGAGGATCGCCGGGCGCCGATGCAAAGAGCTCCGGCGGTTTGTCCTCCCACGCCGCCCCGTAAACAACAGAGCCGTCTGGCGCGAACCGAGCAGTCATGATGAAGCCGCGCCGAAACGTCACGGCCGTGAACTCGACGGACTTCTTCTCGGCTGATTTCTTTTCGCGTCGCGATCGTGCCGGAGTGACCGCCGCCGATTCGCCGCTGCCGGAAAAGGTCTCCAGCGCGAACGCCACGTCCTTCATCGACTGGAAGCGCTGCGCGACGTCCTTCTCCAGCGCGTGAAGAATGATTCGATGCAACGCCGGATTGGTGGAGCTCGACGGCGCTGCAGGATCATCATTCAGAATCGCGTTCATCGTCTCGATTCGCGTTCCCCGGTGAAATGGATGCACGCCGTTCAACAACTCGTAGAGCAGTGTCCCAAAACAGAAGATGTCGCTGCGGTGGTCCACTTCCTGACCGCGGAGCTGTTCGGGCGACATGTAGTTCACGGTTCCCATGACCACGCCGGGATCGGTGAGACGTTGAACGGTCGTGGAGACGTTCCCGCCGGGTGAATCGCCGAGGAGCAGCTTGGCCAGTCCGAAATCGAGAAGCTTGACGCGGTCGTCGGACGTGACGAAAACATTTTCCGGCTTCAAATCTCGATGGATGATGCCGCGCTCGTGCGCCGCAGCGAGTCCGCGCGCAATCTGCAGCGAATAGTTGATGGCTTTCCGCTGCGGTACCGGCATCCGCTCACGCAACGTCTGCCCCTCCAGCAACTCGCTGACGATGAACGGCGTCCCGTCGTGTGTACCGAGATCGAAGATGGTGAGCAGATTGGGATGATTCAGGACACCCGCGGCACGCGCCTCCTGTGTGAATCGACTGAGACGTACCTCATCGTCGGCAAACGACTGCGGAAGAATCTTGAGTGCGACCTCGCGACCGATGCGCGGATCGCGCGCGCGATAGACCTCGCCCATTCCCCCTGCGCCGAGCGGGGCGACGACTTCGTACGGACCGACCCTCGATCCGGCCGGAAGGGACATGGCGCCAAGAATACCTTCACTTCTTCGGGCCCATCGGGGATGACAAGACGTTTCGCGCCCATTCGCGTGCTTGCTCTACGGGATCATTACTCAGTCTGTGCCGCGGAGCATCGAGCCGAGTGTATTCGAGCTCGCGATTGGCGCGTGCGGCGCGAAGCAGCAGTCCACCGCGGCTCATGTCGCCGAGTCCTGCAAACATCGCCGGGAAGACGAGGCGATCGCCGAAGATCGGCCAGAGGATGTCGACGTACTTCCCGCTGGCCACGCTGCCGAGAAGGACCACTTGCGTTTCGCCTTCGAGACTGGCGGCGAGCGCCTTCGCGTCGCGCTCGAGCGGTTTCCGGTAATTGCGTTTGCGAACGTCGACTTCGGTCTTGCTCAAGGTCTTCATCCGCTCCGGAGTGATCGCCCATTGCGGCGGAACGAGACCGAAGCCGGGCGCGATCACATACGTGTTCGAGACACCGCCGAAGTGCAGCGCGTAGGTGATCTTCCCGCGGAAGTACAACGCGCTCATGAATGCAAACGCCAGCGCGATCGGCACGCCTTCCTCCGTGCGGTACATCTGTGCCGCTTCGAATTGCGAGCGAGGCGACATGAGCTGTTTCGCGCGCAGGCCGGAGACATTCGCGGGCGAGAGGAGGAAGATTTTCGCGTTGGGCATCGGCTATTCACCTAGGTCCTGAGCCGCCGGACCGCGCTCGCGACCGCATCGCGCCGGCGTTGTTGTGTTTCCGCGCGCGACGCCGTAACGATTTCGACGATCGATGGATCCGCCCGGCGAGGATGCCCTGAGTCAAACGGCGGCCGCGGGTCATACTCGATCGCGAGCTGGATCTGCTTGGCGATTTCGGGACCGCGCGTCTCTGCAACGACAGCAAGTGCGAAGTCGATTCCCGCGGTCACTCCTCCGCCTGTGATCCGATTGCGGTCGCGCACGATCCGCTCGTCGATCGGGAGGGCGCCGAAGAGAGGAAGAAACTCCATCGCCGTCCAATGCGTGACGGCTCGATAACCGTCGAGAAGGCCCGCCGCGCCGAGAATCAGCGAGCCCGAGCACACTGCGGTGACGTACCGCGCCTCTTCAGCCTGCGTGCGGACGAACAAGAGCAATCGCTCGTCGAGGATTGCATCGTTGACGCCCGGTCCGCCTGGACAGAACAGCACATCACATTGCGCCGCATCATCGAATGTGGCCGTCGGCGCGATCGGCAGACCGAATTCGCTGCGTACCTGCTCGCGCCCGCTCGCCACCAGCATCACCTCCAGGCCGGGCACGCGACTCCAGACTTCGTACGGACCGGTGAGATCGAGCTGCGTCAGACGCGGGAAGACGAGAGCGGCGATCCGCATCAGCGCAGACGGCGCAACGTCTCTTTCAGCAGTTTGTTCCCCTTCTCCTGTTCCTCTGCTTTCTCACTGCGGATCAGCTCATCGGCGCGTCGAAGATCGCGCATGATCGTCAGCAGCGGCAGCGATTCGGAACCGGGGAAGAGCGTCGTCTCGAGCGCGGCGATCTCCGCGTCGACAGTCGCGGGATCAGGAGTCTCTCGAACGCGCTCCAGCGCCTTGATCGTCGAATACGCCGGATTCGACGGATCGTCCTGCATGACGGCCTGTTTGAAATGGATCTCGGCCACCGCCTCCCTGACATCGCGTGAGCCGGTCGAGACCTGCGCCGTTACGACCACTCGATCGTAGATCCCATGCAGGTCGAACGTCTGCGAGGTATCCGGATTCATCCATCGGTTCACGTGCGTGATGTCATCGTCGATTTTCACGTCACCGACATAAACCGGATTGTTGCCTTTGAACAGAGATCGCTTGCTCGGTACGACGATGCGCACCGCGTACGCATGCTCGCCGATGGCCTCGAACGAATCAGGATCGCCTCGGCCCTGGACGGCGACGACGGTGTGGACTTTCTTATCCGTTGGGCCTTCGCCGGTCGGTCGCATCCATCGCACCCATCGATAGCCGCCGCTCGGCTGCGGCTCGCGCAGCTCTTCGATCCGACGATCGATGAAGCGCTCGACATCGCTCGAGGATGTGTAACGCCGCATCATCATCGAGCGGAGATGGTAGAGAGTGCCAAGGTGCGTGAGTTGGCCGGTGCAATCGATGGCGAAAGCGGGGGCGGCAACGAACGCGAGAAACGCCAATGCTCGTTTCATGTCTTGATTATGCACTTCAGTGCGCCGCGTCGCTGCGCATGTTCGAATGCCGCGAGAGCATCGTTCAACGGATAGATCGCGTCGATTAGCGGACGCACATCGACTTTGCGCTGCGCCAGCAACTTCAAGGCCGGCGCAAATGGTCCGCACCGCGATCCCACGAGCGTGATCTCGTCGACGACAAGCGATGATGCCTTGACGTGGAGATCGCCGGCGTATGTGCTTTTCATCACGAGCGTTCCCCGCGGGCGAAGCGCATTTCGGGCGATCGCGAAGCCTTCCGGATTTCCGGTGCATTCGACGGCAATGTCGAACTTGGAGTGCGGCGGCTCAGCCGCCGCCCGGGTGAGCACACTCAATTCGCAGCCGGTCAGAGCCAGCGTCTGCGCAATCAGCCGCCCCAGTTTTCCGTACCCGACGACGAGCACGCGATCGTCCGCCGTGATCTTCACCTGCTCCTGAATTTCCAGCGCCGCGGCCAGCGGCTCCGTGAAAACTGCTTCGTCGTTCGTGATCTCATCGGGAACGACGTGCAAGTTTTCAGCGGGCAGCGTCAGATACTCGGCGAACGCGCCGTTGCGATTGATGATGCCGAGCACCGAGCGATTCTCGCAATGCGTGCGTCGCCCGGCGAGGCAAGCGTCGCACGTTCCACATGAAACATTGATCTCGCCGACGACACGCTTTCCATCGACGACGCCGACAAACTCGTGCCCGGGCACGCCCGTGAACGGGTAATAGCCGCGCGTCAGCTCGATGTCGGTGTTGCAGATGCCGGCCAGAAGAACGCGAACGACGACTTCGCCTTCACGCTCAGGCTTCGGCAGATCATCGCGAAGTCGTAGCTGACGATCCTCGAGCCAGAGCGCGCGCATGACTCAATACTTCAACGGTTGGAAACTTCCATCGCGAAAAACGAGGTCTTCATCGTAACGATGATAGAAGTCCCCGCCGCCCGGCCGCCCATCACGGCCGTAGCTCACGATGGCGTAATGTCTTTCGCTCGACTCGATGAGAAACGCGCGACACCACGAATCATCGGCAGGAATGTCCTTGCGAAGCGCGTTGCGCAAGCCGGCGATGTTGTGAGCCGCA
>DASXRT010000224.1:0-6614 GCA_036506455.1 Thermoanaerobaculia bacterium | reverse complement strand
CCGGAGCCGGCGATGATCATCGCCCAGCCGTTCGATCCGTCGCAGCTCGGCGCCATCGAAAAAGCGATTCGCGCGTCCGACCTCGGATTGAATCCTGCGAACGACGGCAAAGTCGTCCGCATCCCGATTCCCTCGCTCACGGAGGAGCGCCGCAAAGAGCTCTCGCGCCACGTGCACAAGCTGACCGAAGAGGGCCGCAACAGCGTCCGCAGCGTGCGTCGCGATGCGAACGAGCGCCTGAAGAAGCTGCTCAAGGATCACAAGATTTCCGAAGACGACGAGCGCAAGGGCCTCGACGAAGTTCAGAAGCTCACCGACAATCACATCAAGCAGTTGGACGACCTGCAGAAGAAGAAGGACGCGGAGCTGCTCGGCGGCAAATAGCGTGTCGTTCTTCTCGCATCTCGAATGCTCCGTGCCGTGCGGCGCGCCCGCGCTCGATCCGCACGAACGTCATTTTCTCTGCCGGTGCGGCGCGCCCCTGCTCGCCCGCTACGATCTCGAGAAAGCGCGCGCGTGGTCGCGCGACAGCCTGGCCGGCCGCGCCTCGACGATGTGGCGGTATCGCGAGATGATGCCGATCTTCGACGGCGAGCAGCCGGTCACGCTCGGCGAAGGCTTCACGCCGCTCGTCCACGCGCGATCGCTCGGCGCGGCGCTCCGCCTCGATCGGCTCTACATCAAAGACGAGTCGCTCAATCCCACCAATTCATTCAAGGCGCGCGGGCAATCCGCCGCGATCACGCGCGCGGCGTATCTCGGCGCGAAGACCGTGGCGCTGCCGACCGCGGGAAACGCGGGCAACGCGGCCGCCGCCTACGCCGCCGCGGCGGGCCTCGCGTGCGAGGTGTTCATCCCGAAGGACGCGAAGCGTCCGTTCATCGACGAATGCCGCCTCTACGGTGCGCACGTCACGCTCGTCGACGGGCTGATTACCGACGCCGGCCGGATGGCCGCGGAACGCGGCCGACCGCTGGGCTGGTACGACGTGTCGACGTTGAAGGAGCCGTATCGCATCGAAGGGAAGAAAACGATGGGCTACGAGCTCGCCGAGCAGATGGAATGGCGGTGGCCCGACTGGATCATCTATCCGACGGGCGGCGGCACCGGCATGGTCGGCATGTGGAAGGCGTTCGAGGAACTCGAGCGCATCGGGTGGGTGAAGCCGCAGAAGCGTCCGCGGATGGTGTCCGTGCAGGCGGAGAACTGCGCGCCGATCGTCCGCGCCTTTCAGCGGGGCGACGAGAAGGCGCAGCCCTGGGAAGGCGCGACGACGATTGCCGACGGTCTTCGCGTGCCCCGCGCGATCGGCGACTTCCTCATTCTCCGCGCCGTGCGCGAGAGCGGCGGCACGGCGCTCGCGGTCTCGGACGCGTCGATGGTCGCGGGTATGCTCGAGATCGGCAGGCACGAAGGTGTCAGCGCGGCGCCCGAAGGGGGCGCGGCACTCGTCGCGATTCAGCAGCTCGTCGCGGACGGATCGATCAAACCGACAGATTCGGTCGTGCTCTTCAATACCGGAGGCGCGCTCAAATACCTGGATGTATTGTCATAGCTTTTGCAGATGCGGGCGCACGGAGGTACCACGATGATTATGGTGCTCGGCTGGATCGTGTTCGGGTTGATTGTCGGAGCGATCGCCAAGCTGCTCATGCCGGGACGCGACCCTGGCGGCTTTATCGTGACGATGGCCCTTGGAATCGCCGGCGCGCTCGTCGGCGGTTTCCTCGGACGCGCGCTCGGGTGGTATGGGCCCAACGAGGCGGCCGGCTTTCTGATGTCGCTGCTCGGCGCCGTGGTGCTGTTGGCGTTGTATCGGATGTTGTTCGTGCGGCGATCGGTCTAATCGCCGAACGTCACGCCGAGCGCTTTCGCCGTCAGCAGCAGATCGAAATCCAGCGGGACGGTTTTCGTCTTCCCCACCACTTCGCCGAGCCGAAGCGCGACGATGTCCGGCGGATGAAGGGCGACCATCGTACCGAAGTCTCCGCGCTTCACGAGCTCGACCGCCTTGCCGCCAAATCGCGTGGCCAGGACGCGATCGAAGCTCGTGGGCGCGCCGCCGCGCTGCAGGTGACCGAGAACGACCGAGCGCGTTTCCTTGCCCGTCTCGGCGGCGAGCGCTTCGCAGATTCGCGCGCCGATACCGCCGAGCCGTTCCACGTAACCCTCGTGCGCCGTCTCGATCAGCGTGCGCTCGCCGCCTTTCGGGCATGCGCCTTCCGCGACCACGACGATGCTGAACTTCGCGCCCCAACGGTCGCGCTCGCGCAGCCGTTCGGCGACGCGATGAATGTCGAACGGAATCTCCGGAATGAGGATCGCGTCGGCGCCGCCGGCGACGCCGGCGTACAACGCGATCCATCCCGCATACCGGCCCATCACTTCGACGACCAGAATCCGCTTGTGGGCCTCCGCGGTGGTGTGCAGCCGATCGATCGCGTCGGTGGCGAAGTCGACGGCGGTGTCGAAGCCGAAACAGTTCGTCGTGCCGACGATGTCGTTGTCGATCGTCTTCGGCACGCCGACGAGCGGAATGCCGCGCTGATAGAACTGATGCGCGATCGCGAGCGTGCCGTCGCCGCCGATGACGACGAGCGCGCCGAGCCCCATCTTGTGGAACATCTCGACGCAGCGGTCGGAGTAATCGTGGACGCCTTCCGACGTGTTGACCGGATACGCGAACGGATTGCCGCGGTTCGTCGTCCCCAGAATCGTGCCGCCGAGGCGGAGGATGCCGGTCACGTCGCGCGGCGTCAGCGGGCGCGACCGATCCGGCTCGATGAGCCCGTCGAAGCTGTCCTCGAGGCCGATACACTCGATGCCGCTGTTGGCCGAGGCTTTCACGACGGCGCGGATCACGGCGTTCAGCCCCGGCGCATCGCCGCCACCGGTCAGCACGCCGAGCCGCGTTATCGCCGGCATTCCGGTCGAGTGTAGCAGGAAGAACAAGCCCGACTGCATTGCGGGGCCTGAAAGCCGCGTGGTACAATTTCGGTTCGTTCAGTGGGCGGCTAGCTCAGTTGGGAGAGCGCCGCGTTCGCAACGCGGAGGTCGGGAGTTCGAGCCTCCTGCCGTCCACCACCCTTCGCTCACGATTGCACGCGAAGGGTGTCCACCGTAGCGGCGCTGCGAAGAACCGCCGCGAAGGTGGACAAGCCAGATAAAGCCACGCGAGCTTCGAGTGGCAAGCCAAAATTCCTAACAAATGAGGCAGCTTCGGCTGCCTCTTTCTGTTGTACGGAGTTTTGTGGACGTTTTGTGGACAAATCAAACGTGTCCAGCGCGGCAATGCGGCGTTCGAGCGTCGGATGGGTGTAACGCTCGAGCATCCTCGTCGAGGAGAGTGACCAGAGATCGCCATCACCATGTGATCGTCGACACCGTGCTCGACCATGCGTGACAGCGCAGTATGACGCAGAACGTCAGGTAGCCGTCCTCGCAGTCCTGCCAGCGAAGCGCCAGGAGCTCGCCGATGCGAGCGCCGGTGATGAGCGCGAGCGTCAGCAGAGCTTGAAGCTTCGGCATCCGCTCGCACGCGTCGAGCAACCACTGCTGCTCATCCGTTGAGAGGATGCGCGTGCGGCGATTCTGAACTCGAAATCGCTTCACTCCTCTCGCCGGCGAGTCGACGAGGTACTTCCACTCGACGGCTTTCGACAGGATCGATTTCAACGTGTCGAGCTCGCGATTGACGGTCGCCGGCTTGACCGGATTCGCCGACTTCTTCTGCCTGAACGCGCGCCAGTTTCCGTTCAGTCGATCGCGCTTGAATTGCTCGATCCGATGCGACGTGATCTCGTGAAGTATCGCCAGGCCGAAAAAGCGATTCAGCGTCTTCAGAATCTCGCGATCTCGCCTGGCGCTGCGCTTGTGCAGCTCGGCGTGATCGCGTAGGTAGATCTCTGCGAATTCCTTGGATTCCGACTGCCATTGGCAAGCAGTTCGTCGCGGCTGCAACGCTTGTACACGCTCATGGATGCTGGTCGACTTGCGAACCGTGACGATTCTGCCAACGCTCGACGAGATTTTCAACGTCGTGTCTGGCGATGCGGATCGCGCGCATGCCGAGCGGGTGGATCGCGCGCAGCTGCCCGGTTCGGATCAGTTGCCACACTGAACGCTCCGATACAGCCAGCATCGCGGCCGCATCTCGGATTCTCAAAAGTACCGGCTCGCTCTCCGATCGTTTCGTTCTCCGCTTCATTGTCCCATCTCTCCCTGGTTGCATCGTGCTGCAGTGACGCGAGTGCACGCGCACATTCGAGAATCCGCAAGATGTGTGCTGCCGGTTGCGACGGCGAGATCGCCGGACGGTGTGCGCAGAAGTGCGTGTACGTGAGATGACGCTGGCTCTGATGCGGCGGCGCCAGATGGCTTGCGGTGGACTCGGGTGGACTGGGCTGGTGAAGGACGCCGTGGGCCAATGAAGTGATGACGACTTCATTCAGGAGAGATAGCTATGTCGAGTGCGATCGATGTGTTCCGTGAGCAGAAGGAAGCGGCCGATCAGCTCCACGCGCGGCTGACCGAAATCTCCTTGGTTCTGGACCGGGTGCGGCACCAGGTCAACGCGCTGGTGCAGGATGACGAACTGCGCGCCGTGTTGCGCCAGGAAGAGAGCTGGCTCGAACGCGCGCGGTTGGTCGTCTCGGACGTTCGATCTTTTCGCGAGCAGGACGCGCAGCGATTCTGGCCAGGCGTCGTCCGTCGATGGATCGTCGCACTGCTGTTCGCTGTCGCATCCGCCGCCGTCGCGGGCGCCGGCTATGGTTGGGCGACGAACCCGTATACAGCAGAAGTCGAAGCGCTACGGGCGCGAATGGATTTTGTCGAGTTCGTCGAGCGCAGAATCGTCACAATGACACCGGCTGAACGTCGGCAGTTCGATACGCTGATGAAATGGCCACGCCGAAAGGGTGAATGAATTCGTTCGAGCTGTGTGTCTGTTCTCGGTGCGTCGTCTCGAGGGTAGCGGCACACCAGGAAGGATAGAGATGGGTCCGGACGTACCGCGCAGCCGGTCAATTGCGAGCGGGCTGTCGACGCACGCGGTGAACACAGTAATCGCTGTCTCGATGCTCCTGTACGTGTTGCTTGCGATTGCGGCCCACTACTCGCTGCGGACCAATGCCTTCGATTTGTCTCTGTTCGACTATGCAATGTGGAACACCGTGCACGGCCGTCCAGGCTGGATACCGTTCGTCGGGCACACAATCTTTTCCGAGCACTTCATGCCGATTCTGCTGTTGCTCGCGCCGATCTATTCAGTCTGGCAGTCGCCCGTCGCACTGATTGTCTTTCAGCTTTGCGCGGTCGGGCTCGCAGCGCTGTTGCTGTCAGCCGTCGCAAAGACGGTGCACTTGGAGCCAATCGCGAGGGCCGCGATCGTCGGAGCCTTTTTGTTGTCGCGCGCCTCGTTCTTTGCGACAACGAGCTTCTTCTATCCCGAATCCCTTCAACCAGTGTTCGTCTTTGGCTGCGTACTGGCGTGGCGTCTCCGTCGCCGACTGGTTTATTGGATTTGTCTCGTACTCCTGCTCTCGACGAAGGAGGACGCGGCGATCTACGTCGCTGCGTTTGCCGCGATTCGCTTCCTCATCGACTCACCACTTCGAGATTCCGTTATCACCTTCGCGGTAGCGGTGGTCTGGCTTCTGTTTGCTGTCGCCGTCGCGATCCCGCACAGCCGCGCTATCGACGGGCTGCCTGCCTTGAATCCTTTCCTCCACACCCGGTACGCGACGGGGGGGGCGACATCGAGGCCGGCGAGATCGTCGCTCGGGTTTTCAGTATTCCATCGTTTTTGAACTCTTTGCTTCTGCTGGGTGCGTTTGGGCTGCTCCCGCTCGTCGGCCCAGAATGGCTGTTGGTGATCACGCCTGGCGTATTCATCAACTTGGCTGCAGACCCACTGTCGATGCAATCGACGTTGGCAGGCCACTACAGCTGGCCACTGCTTCCGTGGCTCGCTGTTGCGTCGGCATTCGGATATGCCCGGATCCAGGACCGCGCTCCGCGGACGGCCCGATTGTGGGGAGGCATGCTCGCCGCGGCCACAGTGGCGACGTCACCGATGTTCCGAACGGTCAACCAATTCGTGATCGACCCGCGCGCCGCGCAGGCGCGGCGGCAAATGCCAGACTGTCGCGGGAAGATCGTCGCGGCTCAGCCGAACTTAGTACCGCATCTTCCGCACGACAATCGAGTCGTGGTACTCGGGCGCAATAGATCGAATGAGGGGCAATTCGATATCGTGCTCCTGGCACCGATCGGTGATTTGTGGCCATTGTCGCGCGACGAAATTGCGGAACGTGTCAAGGAGTACCACAACAATCGAGAATTCGTAACGATCGCGTCAGGTCCACTATTCGCATTCGAACGGCGCAGTGCGGCACCGTGATTTCATCGAACAGGCGCGATCTGGGCGGCAATCACTGCCTCGTGCAAAATCTTGTCGCGGAGCTGCGGCTTTAGACCGTTATCCGGTCAGTTACGAGAATTCTGTACTCGTTGTGCACGTTAGTCATGCGGCAGACCTCAGGCCGACCGCGCGCCAGAGGGCGTCAAGGTCGGTGACGATGCGGTGATAGAGCCGGTCGAGTCGGTGACGG
>DASXRT010000223.1:0-13995 GCA_036506455.1 Thermoanaerobaculia bacterium | reverse complement strand
GACGCGCATCGCATCCTGTTTCTGGCACGATTGCCGACGATCGCTCTCTTCGCCGGCCTCTGCGTCGTCATGTACTGGTTCGTCCTGTGGCAGACCGGCAGCACGATGTGGGCACTCATCGCGGCGGCGCTGACCGGCTTTTGCCCCAACCTCATGGCGCACGGGCGGCTCGCCACCGTCGATTTCGCGCTGACGTTCTTCTCCTTCACTGCCACGGTGCTGCTTCTTCGCCTCATCGAGCGGCCATCTGTGCCCACTGCGATTCTGCTCGGCATCACAGCCGTCGCCGCGCCGATGTCGAAGGTCTCGGGACTGATCCTCGGACCGTATCTCGCCATCGTGATCGCCGGAGCATTCGCGTTGCGCCGCGTCGAGAAGCCGGCGCAGGTCTGGCGTGGACTGGCCATCGCGGCGATCGCCGGACTTCTCTTCTTCGAGGGATTCACGCTCGCCGAGACGAGAGCCGCGTATGCACGCGACCAGTACCCGTCGACTCCTCGGCTCCTCATACCGTTCGCCGAATACGCGGCGAACATCCGGACGATCCATCAATGGTACGAGCGCGCTTACACTCTCCCGCAGTTCTTCCTCGGAGAGTTCTCCTCGACCGGCTGGCCGCAGTACTACCCGGTCGCCTTTCTGCTCAAAACGACATTTCCGGCGATCATCCTGATCGTCGCGGCGCTCGTCGTCGGTGTTCGCCTCCGGTCGTTCGCATTCTGGTCGCTGCTGTTGTTTGTCTGTGTTTTCTTCATCGCTGCTGCGACCGGCCATCTCGCTCTCGGGATCCGATACGTCCTTCCCGTCTATCCATTCATCTATGCCGCGACCGTGATCGCGTTGAGCGCGACGACTCTTCGACGTGGCGCCATGGCCGTCATCGTCGCTCTGGTCGTCTGGCACGCCGTCGAGAATCTCGTCGCCTATCCGTCGTACATCAGCTACTTCAATGAATCGATCGGCAGCCACAAAAACGCGGACAAGTTCCTCATCGACTCCAATCTCGACTGGGGACAGGATCTGCGCCGCCTCGATCTCTGGTGTCGCAGGAACGGCATCTCGCAGATCACGGTGCACTATTTCGGCGGTGGCGATGCCGAGTATGAGCTTTCAGCGAAGGCGACGGTTCGCCGCCGGCCGGGGCCGGGTCTTCTGCCGAAGGGCTACTTCGCGTTGAGCCGGCACTTCTACCGCGTGAGCTTCCTGCGAAACGTCTGGGGAATCGATTACGACAGCTACCTCGCCGCCTCCCACGCGCGCTACGTCACGACGATCGGCGGCTCGATTTATGTTTTCCGCGTCGACTAAGTCAGTGCTGGGTGCTGAGTGCTGGGTGCTCGGTCACGCCCACCCACTCAGCACCCAGCACTCAGCACCCAGCACTCAACCTTTGCTACGATCGCGCGCCATGACGACGACCGTAGCGCCTGAGGCGAAGATTCAAAATCGGCTGTTCATCAACGGTGACTTCGTTGATGCGAAGAGCGGTGAGACATTCCCGACGATCAATCCGGCGACCGAGGAGAAGATCGCGGATGTGGCGTCGGCGGGACCCGCGGATGTCGATCTCGCCGTGAAAGCGGCTCGTGCCCAGATGGAGCCGGGCTCTGACTGGCAGAAGATGAAGCCGCGCGACCGCGCCAAGGTGATGTGGCGCCTCGCGGACATGCTCGTTGCGCGTGCCGAAGAGATCGGCCGGATCGAGACGATCGACAACGGCAAGCCGATCTTCGAGTCGCAGTTTGTCGACACGCCTGCGGCGGCCGAGTGTCTCTACTACTTCGCCGGGTGGTCGGGAAAAGTGACCGGCGAGACGATCCCCGTTCAGGAGAACGCGTTCACGTACACGCTGCGCGAGCCGGTGGGCGTCGTCGGCGCGATCACGCCGTGGAACTTTCCGCTCATGCTCGCGGTGTGGAAGATCGCGCCGGCCTTGGCGTGCGGCAACGGCGTCGTCATCAAGCCCGCATCGAACACATCGCTCTCGCTTCTGAAATTTGCCGAATACGCGAAAGAGTGCGGCCTCCCCGGCGGCGTATTGAATGTGATTCCCGGGCGGGGCAGCGTCGTCGGCAACGCGATCGTCGATCATCCCGGCGTCGATGCCATCGCCTTCACCGGTTCCGCGGAAGTGGGCAGACAGATCATGGCTCGCGCAGCGAAGACGCTGAAGAAGGTGTCACTGGAACTGGGCGGGAAGTCGCCGAACATCGTCTTTGCAGACGCCGATCTCGAAGCAGCGTCGCGCGGTGCGCTCAACGCCATCTTCTACGGCAAGGGCGAAGTCTGCGCGGCGGGTTCGCGGCTTCTCGTCGAAGATTCCGCACATGACGAGCTGATGGCCAAGGTCGCCGAACGCGCCAACAAGATGGTCGCCGGCGATCCTCTCCATCCGAAGACACGACTCGGCGCCATCGTGTCGAAGGAACAGATGGAAACCGTGATGAAGTACATCGACGCCGGCAAGCGCGAAGGAGCGAAGCTCGTCGCCGGAGGGGAGCGCGCGGACATCGGCACAGGGAAAGGCTACTTCGTCAAGCCGACGATCTTCGACGATGTCGATCCGAACATGCGCATCGCGCGCGAAGAGATCTTCGGTCCGGTCCTGGCGACGATCCGATTCAAGGATGCGGAAGACGCGATCGCGAAAGGAAACGCTACCGTCTACGGTCTCGCTGCCGCGGTCTGGACGCGCGATATATCGAAAGCGCATCGCATCGCCCGCGCGATCAAGGCGGGGACGGTCTGGATCAACACGTACAACCTTTACGATCCTGCCCTGCCGTTCGGCGGATTCAAAGAGTCGGGCTTCGGTCGTGATCAGGGCAAGGACGCGCTGGAGAAGTACACGCAGACGAAATCGGTCTGGGTGAACCTCTGAATCGTTGCTGCTCTGGCCCGCGGAGTGCACACGCCCTGCTATACAATGCGCACCCCTGCTTGAGAGGAAACGTATGAAGAATAAATGGTTTGTTCTCGCGACAGCGCTGCTGGCGGTGATTTTTACGGCCTGCCCTCCCAAGAATGAAGGTGGCGGCACGACAGCCACCGGGGGTGGTGGCGGCGACATTCTTGTCGGCGAATACGGATCGCTCAGCGGCAATCAGGCCACGTTCGGTCAAGCCACGCACAACGGCATCATCATGGCGATGGATGAAGTCAATGCCGCGGGCGGCATCAACGGCCGCAAGATCAAGGTGCTCACTGAGGACGACCAGTCGAAGCAGGAAGAAGCGGCGAACGCCGTGTCGAAGCTCATCTCCCAGAACAACGTAACCGCCGTCCTCGGCGAAGTGGCATCTTCGGCATCGATGGCCGCGGGTCCGATCTGTCAGTCGAACAAGGTGCCGATGATCACGCCTTCGTCGACGAACGAAGCGGTGACGAAGAGGGGCGACTACATCTTCCGCGTGTGCTTCATCGACAACTACCAGGGTCCCGTCATGGCGCGCTTCGCCACCCAGAATCTGAAATCGAAGCGCGGCGCGATCCTCACCGATGTGAAGAACGACTATTCGACCGGGCTGACGACGGTCATCGAGGAGATATTCAACTCGACCGGCGGCAGGATCGTGGGCAAGCAGAGCTACTCGAACGGTGATGCCGACTTCCGGCCGCAGCTCACGACGATCAAAGCGGCGAATCCCGATGTCATTTTCATCCCCGGCTACTACGGCGACGTCGCTCAGATCGTCAGCCAGGCGCGCGACCTTGGCATCAAGGTGCCATTCGTCGGTGGCGATGGCTGGGAATCGCCGAAGCTGCTCGAGATCGGCGGCAAGGCGATGGACGGTTGCTACTACGCCAACCACTATTTCCAGGGTGATCCGGCCCCGTCCGTCCGGGAATTCGTGCAGAAATACAGTCAACGATTCAAGGTCACGCCCGGTGCGCTCGACGCGCTCGGCTATGACGCGGCGCGCGTGCTCGCCGACGCGATGAAGCGCGCCAAGACGATCGATGGCCCGTCGATTCGCGACGCGATTGCCGAGACAAAAGGTTTCGCCGGGGTGACCGGCGTGATCACGCTCGGCCCCGATCGCAATCCGGTCGGAAAGAAGATCGTCGTCATCGCCATCAAAAACGGGCAGCTCACTCTCGACACGACCATCGATCCGAACGCGCCGAGTGGCGCGGCCACTGCGACAGGCACGACCGGCACGGCCAAGACTTCGTCGTAAACGATGCAGACACTTCTTCAGAATCTGCTGAACGGCATCGCCGCTGGGTCGATCTACGCGCTCATCGCCCTCGGCTACACGATGGTGTACGGCATTCTGAAGCTGATCAACTTCGCCCACGGCGACGTCTTCATGCTCGGCTCGTTCGCCGGTTACTACGCCGGCAACTGGTTCGTCGCCAAAGTCACGGGCCACGCGTCGTTTGGGACAGCCGCAGTCGTCCTTCTTCTCTCCATGATCGCCTGCGGCCTCTTCGGCTTCATCAATGAGCGCGTCGCTTACCGGCCCCTGCGCAATTCACCACGCATCGCTTCGCTCATCACCGCCATCGGTGTGTCGTTCTTTCTCGAATACGGTGGGCAGATGCTGTTCGGCGCCGATCCAAAGTTCTTCCCGACGCTGATCCCCAAGCACATCATCACGTTTGCCGGCATCACCACCACGAACTACCAACTCATCGTGCTCGTCGTGGCCGTCGCGTTCATGGCGCTGCTGCAGTACATCGTCTACGGGACGAAATTCGGCCGCGCCATGCGGGCCGTGTCGTTCAACTATGAGACGGCCTCGCTGATGGGCATTCCCACGGACCGCGTGATCTCATTGACGTTCGTCATCGGATCGACTCTCGCCGCCGTCGCCGGCATCCTCTATGGACTGTCGTATCCGAAGATCGATCCGCTCATGGGCATCATGCCCGGACTCAAGGCATTCGTAGCCGCGGTCCTCGGCGGCATCGGGAACGTGCCGGGCGCCGTCCTCGGAGGTCTCATCATCGGCGTCATCGAGGCCTTCGTCGGCGGCAGTCAGTTCTCGAACTACCGTGATGCCATCGCCTTCGTGATTCTGATCGTGATCCTGTTGTTCCGCCCCTCGGGACTGTTCGGAAAGTATCAACCGGAGAAGGTGTGATGCCGCGCACCTGGTGGCTACGCGATCTCATCTTGCTCGTCGTCTTCATTGCCGTCCTGATCGGCGTCACCTATCTGATCGAGTACGCCGCCGGCTACTACTCGGCGGTGCGCTACTACCAGCGCATCCTGGTGATGATGGGGATCAACATCACGCTGGCCGTGTCGCTCAACATCATCAACGGACATGCCGGGCAGTTCTCGCTCGGCCACGCCGGATTCATGGCCGTCGGCGCGTACTTTGCCGCGTTTCTGACCTTCTACTACCTCGGTCCGTATGTCGACCGCTTTCCCGAGACCTCGACCGAGCACTGGGTTCTGCAGAACACGATGCTCGTCATCGCCGTGCTCGCCGGAGGAGTGGCGGCGGCGATCGCCGGCTACGTCGTCGGTCTGCCATCTCTGCGCCTGCGCGGCGATTATCTGGCCATCGTCACGCTCGGATTCGGCGAGATCATCCGCGTGCTCATCCTCAACATCGAGAAGATCGGCGCGGCGCGAGGATTCTCGGGCATTCCGGCCTGGAGCAATTTCTTCTGGGTCTTTTTCTTCGCCGGCATCACGATCCTCATCTCGAATCGCCTGATCCATTCGTCGGTGGGTCGTGCATTCCTCGCCGTGCGCGAAGATCAGATCGCCGCAGAAGCGATGGGCGTGGACACGACACGATACAAGGTGAAGGCGTTCATCATCGGATCGTGTCTGGCTGGAATCGCGGGCGGCCTGTTCGCGCACTACACGCCCGCGTACCTGAATCCGACGATGTTCACGTTCATCCGATCCTTCGAGGTCGTGGCCATGGTCGTCCTCGGCGGACTCGGATCGATCTCCGGATCGATCGTCGCGGCGGTCATCCTCACATTTCTTCCGGAGGGCCTGCGCTCGGTGAAAGAGTTCATCCCCGGCGGCCGTGATCCGCGCATGGTCATCTACTCGCTCATGCTCATCATTCTCATGCTCACACGTCCGCAAGGACTCCTCGGACGTCGCGAACTGTGGGAGTTCCTGCCGAAGCGCAAAGACACCGTTCCGCCGGAAGGACGGGAAGAAGAGTCGGCGGGACCGCCGGTGACGTGATGGCAGACAACGTCCTCCTCGACGCGAAGAACGTGACGATCCGTTTCGGCGGCCTGACCGCTGTGGCGAATTTCGATCTGACCGTTCGCGACTATGAGCTCGTCGGATTGATCGGACCGAATGGCGCCGGCAAGACCACGATCTTCAACATGCTCACCGGTGTCTACAAGCCCACCGAAGGAGAGATCCATATCGGCGGTGAATCGACTGTCGATATGAAGCCGTACGAGATCACGGCGCGCGGCGTGGCCAGGACGTTTCAGAACATCCGCCTCTTCAAGGAGCTGACCGTTCTCGAGAACGTCAAGATCGGCGGTCATATCCACTACAAGTACTCCGGCACATCGGCGGTGCTGCACACCAATCGATTTCACCAGGCGGAGCGGATCGCCGAAGAGGAAGCGATGAAGCTCCTCGACATCTTCGGCCTCCAGAGCCGTGCGCAGTACCTGGCGAAGAACCTTCCTTACGGCGATCAGCGACGGCTCGAGATCGCCCGAGCGCTCTCCGCGCGCCCGAAGCTTCTGCTGCTCGACGAGCCGGCGGCGGGGCTGAACACTGGTGAGACGCTTGCGCTGATGGAAAAGATTCACGAGATCCGCGACCGCTTCAAAGTGGCCGTGCTTCTCATCGAGCACAACATGGAACTGGTGATGGGCATCTGCGAGCGCATCATCGTGCTGAATTTCGGCAAGACGATCGCGCAGGGGACTCCCGAACAGATCCGCAACGATCCCACCGTCATCGAGGCATACCTCGGCGAACCGGCGGAGGCGGCGCAGTTGTGAGCCCGATTCTCGCGGTGCGCAATCTCGAAGTCGCCTATGGCACGATCCCGGCGCTGCACGGAATCGATCTCGAAGTCGAGCAGGGCGAGATCGTCACGCTGATCGGCGCGAATGGCGCCGGCAAGACCACGACGCTGCGCACGATCTCCGGACTGCTCAAGCCGCGCAAAGGCGAGGTGACGTTCAACGGTCACTCGATCAGCGGCGTGAAGCCGCACGTGATCACGGCGATGGGTGTGTCGCACGTACCGGAAGGCCGCGGCATCTTCGCGAACCTCACCGTCGCCGACAACCTCGAGCTCGGCGCGTATCTGCGCAAGGACAAAATCGCCAAGGCGGAGTTCGAACGGGTCTTCTCGCTTTTCCCTGTTCTGAAGGAGCGCATCAGGCAGAACGCCGGGACGCTCTCGGGCGGCGAGCAGCAGATGCTGGCCATCTCGCGCGCGCTGATGTCGAAGCCATCCGTGCTCCTTCTCGACGAGCCGTCGCTGGGACTCGCGCCGCAGATGGTGCAGACGATCTTCCGCGTCATCCGCGAGATCAACTCCGAGGGGACGACGATTCTCCTCGTCGAACAGAACGCGCATATGGCGCTCGTCACCGCACGCCACGCGTACGTGATGGAGACCGGCCACATCGTCGCCGCCGACGAGACGAAGGCGCTGCTCAAGTCGGATCGGATCAAGAAGGCGTACCTCGGAGGATGACGGTGCTCGGTGCTCAGTGCTCAGTGCGCTCTGTTTTGCTGAGCACTGAGCACCCAGCACTCAGCACCCTATTTGCAAAGCAATCGACGCAGGTCGGGAGGATTTTATGCATCGATGGTTCGTGACGTGTCTTGTCGTTGCGCTGGTGGCGGTTGCGGCGCTGGCGCAGGGGCAGGACATGCTGGTACAGGCGCAGCAGGTTCTGACCGCCGCCGAGAATGCCGGCGCGCTCAATCTCGCGCGCACCCTTTACGACGACGCGCAGTGGCGTGTGCGATTCGCACAGGAGAACTGGAACTCGCCGAAGAGCGACATGCGCGATCAGGCGCGCCTTCGCGCCGAAGAGGCGACATGGGCTGGCCGCGCCGCGCTGGCAAAGGCGCAATGGTTGAGCGCTAATCTCGCCATCCGTCAACTGCAAGGCGACATCACGCGCTTCGGCGGCCGGTCGGACATCATCGTGCAGGACGAGGCGTCATCGATGGACTACGCGCGCGGAACGACGACGAAGCAGCACATCGATGTCGCGCAGGCGGCGATCGATCAGGCCAAGGCCGCCGGCGCGGAGCAGATCGCCGGAAACGATTTGAAACCGGCGCAGGACAATGTGAGCACCGCGCGAAAGATCGCGCGCGCGAACACGAGGAGCGAGTCGGCCGATCATCTCGCTTACGTCGCCGAGATGATCGCGCGCCGCGCGTACTATCTCGCGCGGGCCACGGAATCGAATAAGTATCTTCCGAACCTGCAGCTCGAACGCACGCGGCTGGCCCAAGCGGCGAGCGAACAGCAGGCTGCCGCCGAGCGCGCTTCGCGTCAGCAGGCCGAGCGCGATCGCGCCGCGTTGCAGCAGCAGCTCGCCACCGAACAGGCCAATCGCGAAGCGCAACAGGCGGAGCTCGACCGGCTGCGGCAGCAGCTCGACGAGAGTCGCCGCGTCGCCGATCAGCGCGCCGAAGCCGATCGCCAGGCGCGACTGCAGGCCGAGGCGCAGCTCGATGAGTTGACGCGGAAGTATCAGACGGCGATTACCACAGGCAACACCGCCGACGTCGAGATGCTCCGCCGCCAGGTCGAGGATCAGCAGATTGCTCTGCGTGCCATCCAGGAACGTGAACGTCTCAACGAGCAGACGATGGGGACCGAGATCGAGAGCCTGCGCACGGAGTTGCAGACCGCGCGGCAGCAGGGAACATCGAACCAGCAGGCGCTCACCGAGCGCGAGGCCGAGTTGCAGCGCCGTCAGCAGGAGCTCGATGCCCTGAAGAAAGAGCGCGAGGCCGATCTCGCGCATCGCCAGGAAGTCGAGCGGCAGAGTCAGGCCATGATCACCGACGCGCAACGTCTGCGTCAGGAGGCGGAAGCGCAGGCGCAGCAGCTCAAGACGCAGCTCGAAGCGGCGCAGCAGCAGGCCCAGACCGCGGCGCAGGCCGCGCAGCAGCAGGCGCAGCAGAGTCAGGCCGAGCTCGAGAAATCGCGGCAGCAGGTGCAGCAGGCGCAGGCGGAGCTCGAACGCACGCGCCAGGAGCTCGCCCAGCGCGACGCCGAGGCGCGGCGGCTGCGCATGCAGCAGGAGTTGTCGCGGCTGGCGTCGACGAAAACGAGCGAACGCGGTTTGATCGTCACGCTGCCCGGCATCTTCTTCGACACCGGCAAGAGCGTCCTGAAACCGGGCGCGAAGAGGACGCTTTCACGCATCGCCGATCAGCTCAAGAACGACACCACGATCCGCATCTCGATCGAAGGGCATACGGACAGCGTCGGCAGTGATGAGAAAAACCAGGCGCTCTCCGAGAAGCGGGCCAACGCCGTTCGGGAGTTCCTGGTCAGCGCCGGCGTTCCCGCCGACCGCGTTTCAGCGAGCGGCATGGGGAAAAAGGATCCGGTGGCCACGAACAAGACCGCGGCTGGCCGGCAGCAGAATCGAAGAGTGGAGCTAGTCATTACGAATGGGTAACTAACTTTCAGAACTCCGCATCGTCTATCCCGTAAACAGGACGGAGGTTTTCGATGCGACGACCCCTTCTCTTTCTCGCGGCGATGCTCGTCAGCACCGCCGCTCTCGCTCACGGCAGCCATCATCGCGGCAACGTGAGCATCTCCTTTGATGACTGGGATGAATCTGCTGTCGATTGCAGCGCTCTTCGGATCCGCTTCGACGATCAGCGCGCTGCAGTTGTCAGTGAAGACGTTCCCGTGGCCGGGCTGCGCTCGCTCACGGTTCGCAGCGAGGAGCACGGCGGGATCCGCGTCGTCGGCTGGAACGGCGCGAACTACTCGGTCAAGGCGTGCAAGGCCGCCGCGCTCGGCGATGTCAGCGCTCTTCGTGTATCACTGAACGGAAATGAAGTGACGGCGACCGGTCCGGAAGGCGATCGCTGGATCGTCTACTTCATCGTCCGGACGCCGCGCAACGCGACGCTCGACCTGCGTTCGAGCAATGGACCCATCGGCGTGCAGGAGTTCAACGGAACACTCACCGCGCGGGCACAGAACGGACCGCTCTCGGTGAAGGATTCGAGCGGAACGATCGACGCCACGACCGTGAACGGACCGATCTCGCTGTCCGGCGGGAGCGGCAACGTGAAGCTGACCGCGACGAACGGACCGCTCTCGGTGAAGCTCGAGGGAACGGCGTGGGAAGGTGGCAACCTCGACGCGTCGACGCAGAACGGACCGGTGTCGCTCAAGCTCCCCAAAGGCTATCGCTCCAGCGTGGTCGTCGAGTCGACGGGCCACGGTCCGGTGAGCTGTCGCGCCGAAGATTGCTACTCGGCCCGCATGCGCGCGGCTGATCTCGATGATGATCGCCCGCGGCGGATCGAGCTGGGAACTGGCGCAGCGGCGGTACATCTTTCCACCGTCAATGGACCGGTGAGCGTCAAAGACAGGGATTAGCGCGAGCGCCGCGCGAGCGCGCGGCGCTCCACCCCTTACAATCTCCTGGTGTCCACCCGCAAGCTCCTCACGGTGCTCGGCGTTACTTTCGGTATCGCCGTCACCGTCGGCAACACGATCGGTGCGGGCATCCTGCGGACGCCCGGCACCATTGCCGCGCACCTCCCGGAGTTCTGGCCGTACATGGCCGTCTGGTTGATCGGCGCTCTGTACGCATTGCTTGGCGCGAATGCGATCGCCGAGCTTGGAACGATGGTCCCGCGATCGGGCGGGCAATACGTCTTCGTCCGTCACGCCCTCGGCGACTACGCCGGGTTTGTCGTCGGATGGAGCGACTGGATCTCGACATGCGGCACGACCGCGGCCGTGGCCATTCTCATCGGTGAGTACGCCGTCGGCCTCATGCCGGCGTTGCGGACGCAGGTCGTCGTCGCTCTCTTGATCGTCGCGATCCTGACCATCGTGCAATGGCTCGGCGTTCGCTGGGGCAGCAGAACGCAGACGGTGACGAGCATCATGAAAGTCGCCGCGCTGCTCATCCTCGTCGTCGCCTGTTTTGCTCTCGGCACGCAGAATCCGATCCGCAGCTCGATGCAGGTCGAGCGCGAGATGCCCTTGATGCTCGCTCTGGTCCTCTCGTTGCAGGCCGTGATCTACACCTACGACGGCTGGACGGCGCCGATCTACTTCACCGAAGAGACGCGTGATCACGGGCGCAACATCCCGCGGGCGATGTTCGGCGGGCTGTTCACGGTCGTCGTCACCTATCTGCTGATCAATGTCGCCTTCGCTCGTGTCGTGCCGCTGCCGACTCTGGCCGGACAGAATTTCGCCGCCGCCAGCGTGGCCCAGCATCTGTTCGGGCTGCACGGCGACACGGCCCTGCGGCTGATCATGGTCGTCTCATTGATCAGCGCCGAGAACTCCAACGTGCTCATGGCGCCGCGCGTGTTGTTCGCCATGAGCAGCGACGGTCTCTTCTGGAGAGGCGCGACGGAGGTCAATCGCGGCGGCACACCCGACGTCGCGCTCCTGATCAGCAGCATTCTCGCCGCCGGCTTCATCATCACGGGAACGTTCGAGACGGTGATCGCCAAGCTGGCGTTTTTCTTCGTCGCGAATTACGCGCTCTCGTTCGTGTCGCTCTTCGTGCTGCGAATCCGCGAACCGGCGGCCGATCGTCCGTACCGGGCCTGGGGTCATCCGGCGACGACCGGCCTCGCTCTCCTCTCATCGCTGGCATTTCTCATCGGTGCCGTGGTTATGGACGTGAAGAACAGCATCTACGCAGTGGCGCTGCTCGCGCTGAGCGTTCCGGTCTACTGGGTCGTGAAGATGGCTGGGCGCGCCGAGCCCGTCGCCGAGGATTGACATGGAATTCCAGTTGGACAGGCGGCTCGCGTTTGCCGCGACGATTCCTTCGAGCTACTACAGCGATGACAGCGTTCTTCGCGGCGAGCTGCGAAAGATTTTCGCGAGGACGTGGCAGCTCGCCGGAAGAGCGGAGCAGGTTCGCGAGCCGGGACAGTACTTCACGACGACCGTCGCCGGCGAGCCGGTGCTCGTGGTGCGCGGCAACGATCACACGCTGCGCGCGATGTCGAACGTCTGTCGTCACCGCGCTGGTCCCGTTGCGAAAGGGGAGGGGAAGCGACCCGTTCTGCAGTGCGGCTATCACGGCTGGACTTATTCACTCGACGGCCGCCTGGCGGTGACCCCGGAGATGGACGGCATCGAGTGCTTCGATCGCTCGAAGGTCGTGTTGCCGCAGTTCCGGATCGAGGAGTGGAACGAGCTGCTCTTCGTCAACATCGATCCCGCCGCTCCGCCGCTCGCCGAGTTCCTCGGCGAGTTTCTCGCCGACATGCCGCGCCATGATTACAGCGGCTTTCGCCTCGCGGCGCGGAAAGAGTGGGAGGTCGCCTGCAACTGGAAGGTGTATGTCGACAACTATCTGGAGGGTTACCACATCCCGATCGTTCACCCCGGGCTCTTTCGCGAGATCGACTACCCGAATTACCGCACGGAGACGAAGCGCCACTACTCGATCCAGTTCGCGCCGACGAAGCGCGGCGATCGCATCCGCACGACTTCCGATGACGATCAGGTGCGCTACTTCTGGATCTTCCCCAACCTGATGCTCAACGTCTACCCCGACAACTTCTCCACAAACCTGATCGTGCCGTTGAGCCACGACCGCACGATGACCATCTTCGAGTGGTACTTCCGCGATCCCGACGATCCGAAGACGCGAAGCGATCTCGCCGAGACGATTCGCTTCAGCGACGAGATTCAGCTCGAAGACATCGGCATCTGTGAGGCGGTGCAGCGCGGTCTCGCCTCATCCACGTACGCGAGCGGCCGCTATTCGCCGGTGCGCGAGAACGGCGTGCATCACTTCCATATGCTGTACGCCGAGGCGATGGGGATCCCGATCAGGTAAAGGCGGCTACAACTCCTGTCCCAATCATCCGCGTTGATCGGCGACCTAAAATGTCCGAGAACAAACCGGACGCGGCTCTGACCGACACGCGGAAAATCTGCCGGCACAAGCAGATGTCTTCCGCTCTGCAGATGACCGATCTCGTTTCATCGGACATCTACTGTCCGATGAACGACCCGCCATAGGTCCAGTATGATCAAGTTGGACGGACGGAACTTTCACGAGAAAACCGCCGTCACAATCAAGTGTTGCGGCGAGTTGTCGGCGTTGTCGTTGGCGCCTTCGCGGTGGTCCTTTTCGCTTGGCTGATTTGGTTGGCGCACGCGTTCTACGCTCACGCTAAGTCGGACGAGAACGGCTCAAGAATCCGAACCATCAGTGCGTTGCTTGAGCGCCGTAATCAATCTGTCACGTCCGAGGCTCTCCGCGAGATCGCTGTGCGCACTCCCTACCACGATCTGAACGACGCATGGCGTCATCGGTTCGAGATCTCAACGTGGCGATCGCGCAATGGACAATTTCACTACCGCATCATTTCTCTTGGTAGCGACCACCGGCGCGGCCCATGTTGCGTGGGCACGAACCGCTGCGAATCGCTCGCATGCGACTGGATCATTCAAGACGGTGAATACGTCGCCAGTTATCGCTAGCGAGTGGCCGCCGTCCAACTCGGCATAGCAGCGGACGCGGCCCGGCTTCGGCCCAGCGCTTCCGCGCCTCGTTCAGCGGAGCTAACATGAGCACCGGCTTCGGCACGCGGAACCGGCCGCGCCGCTGAATGCCAGATCCGTTGGGCGGACGCTAAGGACGGGCATCAGCGTGAGCGTCATGTTCGATCTGTCGGAGTTCGAGTACGAGGGCCCAGATCTCGTTCTAGCGGACGACCCGAAGGTGCGCGACGCGCGCGAGGAACTGTTGAACTTTTTTCGAAAGAATCGTCGTCGGGTGTTCTACATGAAGCAGGTCGAGGTTCTTTTCGAGAGGAAATACTTT
>DASXRT010000222.1:0-2504 GCA_036506455.1 Thermoanaerobaculia bacterium | reverse complement strand
GGCGGCTCGCGGGCGATGACGTCCGCGGGCATGCCGTGCGGACAGATGCGCAGTCGATCGCGATCGACGTCGACCGGCATGTGGGGAGGACGCCGACATCCGATGCGCGCGCCGGTCAGGATCTCGGCGAGAAAACGGCTGATGGGACAGAGCGCGCGCGCCGCCGCGGAGATCTCACGAATCCGTGGCGAGGGCGATGAATGCACATCGCCACCTTGAAAGCGAACCGTGAACGGAATCGCGGCACGGTCAAAGATCTCGAGCGCGATCTCCGCTGGGCCACGCCCGTCATGCGCGTCGATCAGCTCGATGCGATGGCGATTCGCGAATGCCAGCAGGCGCTCGAACGGATCGGGATCGTCTTCGAGCAACAACTCGGGAACGCTCTCGAGACCGTACTGCGACAGAAGCTCTCTGCCGTTGTACTCGTCGGGAAGCGACTCGGTCGCCGCGATTGCCAGGCCGTGGCCGTGTAACTTCATCCAGGCCACCTCGCGGAAGATGTAGTCGCCGTGCAGGAGAGGCCAGGTCCGGACGAGGTAGAGCACGTTCATGCGGTCGGACGTTCCTGAAGACGCGGTGCGGGAACGCGGTTCTCTCGCACGTACGAGCCGTAGGCGTCGAGAGCCGCAGCGATCGTTTCCTGCGGCGGCGCGTTCCAGAACCGCAGATGCGGCGCGGGCGCGCTGCCGCGAGCGCGAATCACGGGTGACGCCATCGCCGGAATGGCGGGCGTCGCGTAGGTCGCCGAGAACCCGATGCGGCAGCGGTCGGAGTGATTCGGCCACGAGCTGTGGACGACGTTGATGTCGTGGAGCGACATTTCGCCTGCGGCGAGAACTAGATCGGCGGCTGTACTCTCGTCGACATCGGCGTCCACCTCTTCGCCGTGATTGCTGAGATTGAACGGTGTGTTCGTCTCGTGATGCGCAAGCACGCCCTGACGGTGCGAACCGGGGATCACGCGCACGCAGCCGTTCTCCGGCGTGCTGTCGCTGAGCGCGATCCAGGCGGTGACGACGCGGCTCTCGCTGAGGCGCGAGTAGCCGCCGTCCTGATGCCAGTTCACGAACGTGCCGTCGCGCGGATGTTTGTAGAAGATCCGCGTCGAATGAACCAGGACGTCGGGGCCGAGGATGTCTTCGATGACGCCGAGGATCGCGGAATGACACGTGAGGTCGAAGGCCCAGCGGAAATGCAGGTGAGGATGATCGATGCGCTGCAGCGCTCCGCCGATCGCGAGCTCCATTTCCGCGAGCCCGGCGCGGGCGCGGATCACTTCCTCTTCGCTGAGGACCGGAATCGGACTCAGCGCCCCATCGCGAAGGAAGTCCTCCACCTGCGAGGAGCGGAGACGCTTCATCACTTCGCCTCCACGAGCGCCCCCATCCGCAGACAGTCATCGCTGAGCGGCCTGAGCGGTGTGACGTCGGGGCTGGAGTGGTGGGGGCGGCGCAGATTTTTCGTGCAGAGGTTCGTGACCGAGTTGTAGATGATGTAGTAGAACGCGCGCCGCAGCGGAGAGATGTTCGGCCCCGACGCGTGCACGAGGTTCGGATGGATCAGCAGCACCGACCCCGGCGCGCCGAGCTGCGCGACGATCCCGTGTTTCGCCACCATCTCCGCGAGCGCCTCCGGCGTGATGACGATCTGGTAGTAATCGTTGGGATCGTACGAGTCGCGCGGACAGAAAATGCCGTCGCGATGCGAGCCGGGGACGAACATCATCGGCGCGTTGCAGGGCGTCACTTCGTCGATGAAGATCGCGAACACCAGCGCGCGCGGTTCGGGCATTCCATCCATGTCGCTCCACGTGGAGAAGTCCTGGTGCCACGGGTAGCCGGCATGCGATTCGCGTCCGATGCCGCTCTTCATCACGAGGCGCGACTGAAACGTGTACACGTCCGTGCCGAGGAGTTGCCAGGCGGGTTCGAGTAGTCGAGGGTGACGGGAGAGACGCGCGATGAGCTCATGCGTGAGATGCGGGCCGTGCACCATCCGCACGGCGTCGGCTTTCTCTTCCCGTCGCAGTCCCGCGCTCGCGCCGCCAACAACCTCGGGAATCGCGTCGCGCATGGCCGCGACTTCCTCTTCGTCGAAGAGGCGGTCGAAGAAGAGGTAGCCGTGACGGTCGTAGTGTTCGATCTGCTGAGCGGTCAGGCGCATGGAACACTCCTCATGGCATGGACGCGGGGGACGACCTCGCGGCTGAAGTAGGTCATCTCTTCGAGCTTCGGCCAGCCCGACAGGATGAATTGCGTCACGCCCATCTCGATGTACTCGTCGATCGCGGCTGCGACTTCGTCGGGCGTCCCGACGAGAGCGGTCGATGCCGGACCGTGCGTGCGGACCGCCCCCGCCCAGAGCACCGGCGAGAGCCACTCGTCCTTCGCCATCTCGAAGCGCGTACGGAACGTCACGGAGTCTGTGTTTTTGACGAACTTCCTTTCCATCTCGCCGTCGTTCGCGGCGCCGGCCACGAGCGCTCGCGCGACCTCGAGCGC
>DASXRT010000221.1:0-6729 GCA_036506455.1 Thermoanaerobaculia bacterium | reverse complement strand
CGTCGAAGTGATGTGCGCGGCGTGATGGCGCCCGTGCCACGCGTACATCGCGAGCAGCCAGTCGATCGTCAGCGTGCCGGAGTGCTCCGGATGGCGGAACGTTCGCTTGAAGTCGTCGTCTTTGAGTGATCGCAGAAGTTTGTCCCACCGCCCGTGCAACGACTCGAGCAGCGTGAGCGATGTCTCGATCGGCGTGTCGCGCATGTCCGCGAGCTTCGCCCACTCCGCCTCGTCGTACGGTTTGATCGTCGGCGAGTCTTCCGTGAGCGCGAGCTTCAGCCGCATGTACGCGTTCATGTGACTGTCCGGGACGTGATGTACGACCTGACGCAGCGTCCAGCCGCCTTCTCGATAAGGCGTGTCGAGTTGTGTCTGATCGAGATCGCGGACGGCCGCCCGCATGTTCAGCGGGACTGCCGCAATCTGATCGATGCATTTGCGGCGCTCGTCGGGTGTGAGCGTGTCGCGCCGTTCGAATTTTCCGATGGGGTAGCGCGGATCGTTCATGCGCACAGATTACAGCGTGCGCAACGCTCCGCGATAGAGACTCGTGACCACAGCGACGTAATCGATCGCTTCCGCTGTCGCGCGCGGACCTTCCTTCGTCACGCGCTCAGGACCGGCGTTATACGCGGCCACGGCCATCTCGATGTCGCCGTGAAATCGATCGAGCAGGTACTTGATGTACTTCGCGGCACCGAAGACATTCTGCTTCGGATCGAACGCATCGGTGACGCCGAGGGACTTCGCCGTGCGAGGCATGAGCTGCAGGATGCCCTGGGCGCCTCGCCAGGACACCGCGTTCGGATTGAAACGCGACTCCTTGTACGCCATCGCCGCGATCAGATTCGGATCGACGTGATACTGCGCAGCCGCGTCGGTAATGATCTCCGCGAGGTACTGCGGCATCGGCGCGGGAAAAGCGTTCGTCGCGAGTGTGCGCGCCGAGAGCGGCAGCGCGAGAAAAAGCGCAAACAATGCGAGTGCGAAGCGTTTCACGGGACGTTCCTTCTGGTCAGCGGAACGTCCCGCACCATTGCGGGATTACGTTCGGGAGCGCGGCCATCTGCCGTCGAAGCAGACCCGTCACTTTGCGCCCTCCCGTCGCCGGGAGTTTGCCTTTTCGCGCGACCTTTTGTATATCGCGTGAAACGCGCCGAAAGGCCTGTATCTTCCTACGGCTGAGCCACTTAGCGGACTCGGCCTATGGCGCCACGAGCCCTTTATATGTGTCGGGCCGCCTGTCGCGATAGAACTGCCACGTGTGTCGCACTTCGCGGATCTTGTCGAGATCGAGCTCCGCCGTCACGAGGGCGTCCTTGTCGCGGCTGGCGATCGAAACGATCTGTCCTCGCGGATCGCAGAAGTAACTCTGACCGTAAAACTCGCCGATGTTCCACGGCGCTTCGTATCCCACGCGATTGATCGCGCCGACGAAGTAGCCGTTCGCGACCGCGTGGGCAGGCTGTTCGAGCTTCCAGAGATACTCCGACAGACCGGCCACGGTCGCTGAAGGATTCATAACGATCTCGGCGCCGTTGAGTCCGAGCTCGCGCGCGCCTTCGGGGAAGTGGCGGTCGTAGCAGATGTAGACGCCGACCTTCGCGTATTGCGTGTCGAATACCGGATAGCCGAGGTTGCCGGGGCGGAAGTAGTACTTCTCCCAGAATCCGGGAGCGGTGTGAGGGATGTGATTCTTGCGATACTTGCCGAGGTAGGCGCCGTCGGCGTCGATGACCGCGGCGGTGTTGTAGTAGACGCCGCTGGCCTCCTCTTCATACAGAGGAACGACGATCACCATCTTGTATTTGCGCGCGTACTCCTGCATCAGCTTCGTCGTCGGACCATCGGGGATGTGCTCTACGGCGTCGTACCATCGTGGATTCTGCTCCGCGCAGAAGTAGGGACCGGTGAAGATCTCCTGCATGCAGAGGATCTGGACGCCTTCTTTTCCTGCCTGATCGATGTACTTGAGCGTGCGCTCGACCTGCGCATCGCGGATCTTTTCGATCGGCTCGCTCGTCGGTGCTGCCAGCGAGGTCTGAACCAGACCGCATTTCACGATTCGGGGCATGGGCGATTTCTCCGAGGGGAAGCTTATCACCGCCTTGGAGTGCGGCCGCTTGCCGCCGCCTGGCCTCATCGCGGCGAATTAAATAACCCCCTCTTTAAAAACTGCCCCTGTCCCGGCTTGCCGACGTACTTCCCCTCGTCGATCACGACGCGGCCGCGTGAGAGCACGGTCTTCGTCACGCCTTTCACGCGCATCCCTTCGTAGCATGAGTAGTCGACGTTCATGTGATGCGTCTTTGCGCTGATCGTCATCTCCTCTTTCGGATCGAAGATGACGATGTCGGCATCGGAGCCGACGGCAATCGTTCCTTTGCGCGGGAACAGTCCGAAGATCTTCGCCGGTGAAGTGGAGGTAATTTCAACGAACCGATTCACGCTGATCCGTCCGCCGGCCACGCCGCCGTTGAAAACGAGACTCATTCGATTCTCGACACCCGGACCGCCATTCGGGATCTTCGAGAAGTCATTCTTCCCGAGCTCTTTCTGATCCTTGAAGCAGAAGGGGCAGTGATCCGTGGAGACAACCTGCAGATCGTTCATCTGCAGACCGTGCCACAGCTTCTCCTGGTTCCACTTCTCGCGGATGGGCGGAGTCATGACGAACTTCGCCCCTTCGAAACCCGGCTGCTCGTAGACGCTGTAGTCGAGGAAGAGATACTGCGGACACGTTTCGGCGTACGCCGGCACGCCCATATCTCGCGCTCGTTGCACTTCCTGCAGCGAGTCATCGCAACTGAGATGAACGATGTAGACCGGCGAACCCGCGATCTCCGCCAGAGCAATGGCCCGGTGCACGCCTTCCGCCTCCGCCTTCGTCGGACGCGTAAGTGCGTGATACTTCGGCGCGGTCTTTCCTTCGGCAATGGCGCGCTTGACGATCACATCGATGACGACGCCGTTCTCGGCATGCATGCAGATCAGCCCGCCCTTTTCACCGGCCGTCATCATCGCTTTGTAAATCGTTCCGTCGTCGACGAGGAAAACTCCGGGATAAGCCATGAAAAGCTTGAAGCTCGTGACGCCCTGATCGATACAGCCTTTCATCTCCGCGAGCCGATTGTCGGGAAGATCGGTGCAGATGAGGTGGAAGCCGTAGTCGATCGACGTTGTGCCGTCGGCCTTCTTGTGCCACGCGTCGAGTGCTTCGTTCAGCGCCTGCCCTTTGTATTGCACGGCAAAGTCGATGATCGTGGTGGTACCGCCGAACGCGGCCGCGCGCGTGCCGGTCTCGAACGTATCGGACGCTGATGTTCCGCCGAACGGCAGCTCCATGTGCGTGTGCGGATCGATCCCGCCGGGGATGACGAGCCGGCCTCGAGCGTCGATCGTGCGATCGGCTTCGACCTCGATTTTCCTGGCGATCATGGCGACCTGCTCGCCATCGATGAGGATGTCGGCGTTGTAGTCGTCGACCGCGGTCACCACGCGACCGTTCTTGATGATCGTCCTCATGAGAACGCTTCCTCCTGCGAGCGCGAATCATACGGCATGCGGGCGCGCGAGTTGCGTGCTAGATCGTGGGAGGATGACTATGAGAACAAAACCCATTGTGTTGTTGTGTCTCGCAGTGCTTCTGGCGTCGTGCTCGATGAACACGATGACTTCATCCTCGTCGTTGCCCGGGACCACGATCGGCTACAGCGACGCGGATATCGCGGGCATTATCCGCACGGCCAATCAGGGAGAAATCGATCAGGGCCAGGCGGCGACGTCGCGGGCGAGCTCTGATGAGGTCCGGGCATTCGCGAGGATGATGGTGAGCGATCACAGCAACGCGCTCACCAAGGCCAACGATCTCTTCTCGCGTGTGAACATCACGCCGAATGAAATCGACCTGACCAGGACCCTGGCGAGCAACTCACTGCAGACTGTGAGCTCACTCAACACCTATTCGGGCGCGGACTTCGACAAGAAATACATCCAATCGCAGATCGACGTCCATCAGTGGCTGCTGAATTCACTCGATTCGACGCTCATCCCGTCGGCTCACAACCGGCAGTTGCGCGATTTTCTGCAGACGCAGCGCTCGGCTGTCTCCATGCATCTGGATCGCGCGAAGCAGATCCAGCAGACAATCGGGAGCTGATTCCGATGAGGACGTCGTCTTCGGACGACGTCCTCGACACGGGCGATCTATGAAGATCACGAGTTCCGCATTTCGCGAGGGCCAACCGATTCCGGCGAAGTACACGTGCGACGGCCAGGACACGATTCCGCCTCTGAAGTTGGAAGGCGTTCCGCAACAAGCCGTCTCTTTGGCGCTGATCATGGACGATCCCGACGCACCGAAAGGGACCTGGGATCATTGGGTGCTCTGGAACATTCCGCCGAAAACGACCGAGATCGCCGAGGGAAAGGCGCCGCAAGGAGTCGTCGGGAAGAACAGTTGGGGGAAGAGCGCCTATGGCGGTCCATGTCCGCCGGACCGTCAGCACCGCTATTTCTTCAAGCTTTACGCGCTCGATACGCAGCTCAATCTCTCCGGCGGCGCGAGCAAAGGGGATGTGGAGAAGGCGATGAAGGGTCACGTAGTCGCAGACGCGCAGCTCATGGGCGTGTACGACAGAAAACGCTGATCAGCGGAACGCCGTGCGCCGCTGCATTTCGACCCGTTCGTTGCTGCGGATGAAGACGGTCATCGCCTGCGCGGGAGCGATTTTCTCCGGCGACCGCCACATTCGATGACGCGATGCGTCGAACTCGATCGTGACGTAGTCGCCGGAGGGAATGCTCACCACGCGTGTCTCAGCCGGACGAAGGTCCGCGAGAGCGAACTCCTGCCCGGCGGTGGTGACTTTCAGATCGTGCACGAGAGCGCCCTGATTGATGATGACCACGCGCGCCGGATAGCTGCCCGCCCACCAGGTGACGCCGATGACGCCGGCGAGGGCGAGGCCGATGAACCAGAGCATTCGTCGCGAGATCACGGAAAGATCTTACCGGTGGCACAATGGGCCGCGTCCAATGCTTCCAGTCTGGCCCGAGCTCGCACCGGCTGAGACATCGTCTTCCGATCACGTCCTCGGCGTCGTCGGGTTCGGCGTGTCGGCCGGCGCGTCATTCACGATTCCGGTTCGTCAACTCGGCGGTTCAGCGCTCGCGGAAGTGTGGCGCTCGTCGCTGCCGGTGACCGCGTCACGCTGCGGCGACATCTCCTTCGCCTCGAACGGCGCCGTACTCCTTGGCTCACTCGCCGCGGCCGGCGGCGATCTCGCGACGCTGACTGCGCGATTGTACGAGCAGATCGTCAATACAGTGCGCAGCGCTGGTTATCCACACCTGCTGAGAGTATGGAACCATGTCGGCGCGATCAACGAGGACGAGCGCGATCTCGAGCGATACAAATGCTTCTCCAAAGGACGACACGAAGCGCTCGCCCGACTCGGATACGCGCGCGAACAGTTTCCCGCCGCAAGTGCGGTGGGGATGAAGTGTGAAGGCGTAACGGCTTACTTCATCGCCTCGCGCACACCGGGCGTGCAGGTCGAGAATCCGCGGCAGGTCGCCGCCTACGATTACCCGGCGTCGCATGGTCCGCGTAGTCCGTCGTTTTCACGGGCGACGGTCGCGCACTGGAACGGCAGCGCGATGATCTTCGTATCCGGAACAGCCAGTATCGTTGGACATGAGACTCGTCATCACGGCGATGTCGATGCGCAGCTCGACGAAACTCTGCGCAATATCGACTCGATCGTGGGCGAAGCGGCCGGGCGTGTCGGCCGGCGGGCGTCGCTCGATGATCTCAGCGTGGCGAAAGCGTATATCCGCCGCGCATGCGACTACGAACGAATCGCGCCACGGCTCTCCGCGGCGTTGCCGCGCACACAAATCCTGTTCGTGGAGAGCGACATCTGCCGCCGCGATCTGCTACTGGAGATCGAAGGAGTGGTTACCGTTTCGCCGCGGCCTTCTTGATCACGGCGGCCGCGGCGCGCGCATCTTCCGTCGTCTCGAATCCAAAGATCGCCGAATACTTTCTGCCGACGACCTGCGCGACGAGGAAAGTCATGTTGATGCCGCTGTCGGAAACGGCGGTGGCGAAGCGGTTCGCCAGTCCAGGGCGATCGTCGCCTTCGACGAGCAGGGCCGGAAACTCGGCGGGATTGAGGCCGGCAGCCTGCGCGGCGGCGATCTGCTTTTTGCCGGAAACCGGAAACACCTCGATGGCCGCTTTCGATTCGTCGCCGGGATAGCGGTAGCCCATCACCACGCGGAAATTCGCACCGGCTTCGGCGAGCGGGGCCAGCGTCCTCGCCAGCGTCCCGGTCCGGTTCTCGACTTCTCTCCGCCAGAGGGTGATTTGTTTGACCGACACCGCCATAGCTTATTCCTCTGTCATTCCGAACCGCGAAGACGGCGAGGAATCCCGATCCGACGGGCGATCAACGTACCATTCGCTCGCAAGATCGGAAGCACTCAGGATTCTTCGTGGCAATCAGAGCTTCTTTTTTCGCGCGACTCCACGACTTGAACGTTCGGTCGCATCAATGTCCGGGTCCTTCGCCGTCTTCGCGGCTCAGGATGACACAGTCGTAGCCAGGGGCCGCTCCGGCCGTGCGTACCCTTCCACTTCTTCCGTCTCGTAGCCGCCGCGATAGTCGTACTGTTCGGGGCGTTTGATCTGCGAGTGCGGCACGACGCGATCGCGGCGCAATC
>DASXRT010000220.1:0-21116 GCA_036506455.1 Thermoanaerobaculia bacterium | reverse complement strand
TTCTCCCTCCGCCGAACTTTCGCACGGACGCGAAGTGCATGTTGAAGTAGTTCGCCGCGGCGCGCATGGCACGACCGACGCTCCACTCGTCTTTCGTCGCCACGCCCTCGAGTCCGGAACGCATGTGCGCCGGCAATTTCGCGCGACACCGGCGGCAGAGCGCATTCCCGATGGTCTTGTTCAAATCGCACCGCGGACAGCGCGGCTTCTTCGCCAACCCCGCCACTTGCTCCCTGGTCATGTGCATCTCACGTCTCCTGTTCCAATTTTCGCACATACAATCTCCCCGCGATGGGTCAGCGGGTCGAATTTCCATCGAATAGTCACAAGTGCCAGGGATATATGGCAGGCCATGGACCGGCCGTTGTGGTCATTCAGGAGTGGTGGGGCCTCGTGCCGCATGTTCAGGAGATCGTCGATCGATTCGCGAAAGAAGGATTTCTCGGCATCGCGCCCGACCTCTATCACGGCAAGACCGCGACATCACCCGACGAAGCGGATCGGCTGAAGATGGAGCTCGATGCTGAACGCGCCGAGCGCGAGATCGCCGGAGCCGGCGATTATCTCCTCCAGCATCCCGACTGCACATCGAAGACGTACGGGGTGGTCGGCTTCTGCATGGGCGGGGGGCTGGCGCAATACACGGCATCGAGAGAGAAACGCGCCGGTGCAGCGGTCAGCTTTTACGGCCGATTCAAGAAGGCGACGATTCATTGGGACAATTTGTCAGCGCCGATTTTCCTCATCTATGCAGAGAACGATCGAGGGGTTCCCGCAGAGGAGGGCCGCGAGCTCGAAAAGAAGCTGAAGCAGCTCGGCAAGAAAGTGGAGATGAAGATCTATCCGGGCGCGAATCACGCGTTTTTCAACGATACCAGTCCCAATTACAAGGCTGACGCGGCCGAAGACTCCTGGCGCCGCACGATCGATTTTCTGCGGCGGAATGTTCGTTAATCCTTCTCGATCGCCAGATCGCCGGAGTAGAAGCTGCGCCCGCGTTGCTCGCGGCCGAGCAGAAGGATGATCGTAAGGCTGACGATGACGAAGATCTCGAAGCCGGCCAGCGCCCAGGAATAGCCGAAACGTTCGCGCAATGCGTCCTCGATCGTGTTCGTCGGCGCGGCGATGAGAATGCCGAGTTGATAGCCGAGACCGGGGACGAGGCCGCGGACGCGGTCGGGCGAGAGCTCGTTGAGATGTACGGGGATGATGCCCCACGCGCCCTGCACGCCCGCCTGCATCAGGAACGCGCCGACGGCGAGCACCAGCAGTGTCGAGCCGAACGCCCAGAACGGCATCACGCACATCGACAGCGCGAGCGCAGCGATCATGCTGTAGCGGCGCCCGATGTGCTGCGAGAGCTGGCCGAAGATCACCGCGCCGACGACCGCACCGACGTTGTAGAGGATGGCGACCCACGGCACGGTCGTCGCGGCGACGTGATGCTCATGCTTGAGGAAATCGGGATAGAGATCCTGCGTCCCGTGCGACAGAAACATCATGAACGTCATGAGCAGAATGACGTACCCAAATCCCTTCGCGTGCGCGCGCAGCTCCGTACCGATCTCGCGAAATGTTCCGACGCGATGCTCGCGCCACGCTGCCGACTCCGGCACCTTCGCACGGATGTAGAGAGCGAGGAGTGCCGGCAACGCGCCGAGCCAGAACATCCAGCGCCATCCGAGTGACGGCAGTACCACACGCGACGCGGCCGCGGCCAGGAGGTAGCCGATCGAGTAGCCGCTCTGCAGGATTCCCGACAGCACGCCGCGCCATTTTCGCGGCGCGTGTTCCATCGCCATCGACGCGCCGACGCCCCACTCGCCGCCCATGCCGATCCCGAACAGCGCGCGCAGGATGAGAAACTGCGTATACGTCTGCGAGAAACCCGACAGCAGCTCGATCACCGAGAAGTAGATGACGTTGGCCATCAACGGCCCGCGGCGTCCGAAGCGATCGGCGAGAATGCCGAAGATCACCGCGCCGATCGGACGAAAGGCGAGCGTGAAGGTCAGCGTCAGGATGATCTGTTTCTTCGGGACGGCGAACTGCGCCGCGAGGACGTCGAGCAGAAACACGACGACGAAGAAGTCGAATGCGTCCAGCGTCCAGCCGAGAAACCCGGCCAAAACGGCGTGACGTGACGTACCTTGTCGCACGGGTCCGCGATTGTAGCGGTAGTATCGTTTACGGCCATGAGCGAAGTCGTTCTTCAGGGAAGTCTTGCCTCATTCAAGCTCCCCGACGTGCTGACATTTCTCAACGGCTCCCAGAAGAGCGGCACCCTGATGCTGGCCGGCTACGGACGTCAGTCGTATGTTCTCTTCAGCAACGGCTCACTCGTCTACGCCGGTTCGGAGCAGGAGAAGTTCCGCCTCGGCTCCATTCTGCTGCGCAGGAAAAAGATCACGCGCGACCAGCTCCAGAAGATCGACGACGTCATGCGGCGGCACGGCGGTCGCTTCGGCCAGATTGCGATCCAGAACGGCATCCTCACCGAAGATCAGGTGCACGAATTTCTGAAGGTGCAGGTGTCGGAAGTCGTCTACGACGCGTTCGTTTGGACGGAGGGCTCGTTCCGCTTCACCGAGGATCTACAGCTACCCGATTACGCGGTGACGATCTCCGTCGACCTCGCGAATCTGATCATGGAAGGAGCGCGTCGCATCGAGGAGTGGGAGCAGTGCGTTCAGCTCCTGCCGGACGACGCTGTCGTCTTTCGCGTTGTCTCCACGCCGAAGGACGACAAGATCACGCTCAGCGCGGACGAATGGAAGATTCTGTTTCTCGTCAACGGGCAGCGGACGCTCGCCGAGCTCGTCGCCGAAGCGGAAGACGATGCGCTCAACGTCTACCGCATCATCTACGGTTTGCAAGCCAATCGACTGATCGAGCCGATTCGGCCGCCGGCATCGGCCGATGACACCAGCCGCCTGACCGACGAGAAGCCGCTGCCGCAGGACGACACGGTCCGGCAGCCGATCTCATCGTTCAACGCCGACGCGACGATGCGTGATGCCGACGGTGACGACACCGATCTCCTCGTCTCGCGCGAGGCGCGCCTGTCGTGGAGCGACGTCGTCAAGCCGACTGTGGCTCAGCTCACGATCAGCAACGGCGATGCGGCCGGCCGCGTCATTCCACTGACCGAATCGGAATACAACCTCGGCCGTCAGCGCGACAACCACATCCAGATCACCGACCTCGGCGTCTCCGGCTATCACGCGCGCATCTTCCGCACGGCCGAGGGCTATGCGATCGAGGATCTGAAGAGCCGCAACGGCACGTGGATCAACGGCGGCCGCATCTTCCACGCGACGCTTCGCGACGGCGATCAACTGCGCATCGGCGCGACCGATCTGCGCTACGAGGTGTTGTTCGAGCCAACGAAGATTAGGTGATTTGGAGTGCGGTAATCCTCTCCGCTCCCCCCATGTACTTCCTCAGCGCCTCCGGAATCACCACCGACCCATCGGCCTGCTGACAGTTCTCGAGAATTGCGACGAGCGTGCGTCCGAGAGGTAGTCCTGATCCATTGAGCGTGTGCACGAAGCCCGTTTTCTTGTCGGATGTCCGGTAGCGAATGTTCGCGCGGCGGGCCTGATAGTCCAGAAAGTTCGAGCACGAAGCGATCTCGCGATACGTGTCCTGGCCGGGGAGCCACACTTCGATGTCGTAAGTCTTGGCGGAGCTCGGGCTCATATCGCCGGTCGATAAAGTCACGACGCGATAGTGAATGTCGAGCGCCTGCAATACGGCTTCGGCATCGTTTGTGAGCTTTTCCAGTTCGTCCCATGAGCGTTCCGGCATCGTGAACTTCACGAGCTCGACCTTTTCGAACTGATGCTGGCGGATGAGACCGCGCGTATCGCGGCCCGCCGCCCCCGCTTCCGCGCGAAAGCACGGCGTGTAGGCCGTGTAAGAGATCGGAAGACGCGCGGCGTCGATGAATTCTTCACGATGAAGATTGGTGACCGGCACTTCTGCCGTCGGCACCAGGTAATAGTTCTTCTCGCCTGACAGCTTGAAGAGATCTTCTTCGAACTTCGGCAACTGCCCCGTACCTCGCAGCGATTCGGCATTGACCATGAACGGCGGCAGCACTTCGACGTAACCCTGCTGCCCGTGCAGGTCGAGCATAAAATTCATCAGCGCGCGATTGAGCTTCGCGGCCATTCCATAGAGCACGGAGAAACGCGCACCGGTGATCTTCGCGGCGCGATCGAAGTCGAGAATGCCGAGGGCCTCGCCGATGTCCCAGTGTGCTTTGGGCGTGAAGTTGAACCTGGGCTTCTGGCCCCACATGCGTTCGACGCGGTTGGCGGCGTCATCGGCGCCGACCGGCACCGAATCGTGCGGGACATTGGGAAAATAGAGCTCGAGGTTGTGCAGCTCGTCTTCGATGACGCCGAGTCGCTCGTCGAGCTGCTTGATCTCGTCTCCGACGCTTTTCATGGCCTCGATCTGCGCAGAGGCGTCCTGCTTGTTCTTCTTGAGCTGCGCGATCTCCTGAGAAGCGACGTTGCGCTGGTTCTTGAGCGTTTCCACGTGTGAGATCGTGCGCCGGCGCTCGGCGTCGAGCTCGAGAAATCGGTCGACGTCCGCGCTCGTGCCGCGATTCTTCAGCGCGATGCGGTATTGATCGGCATTTTCTCGGAGATACTCGCGCGACAACATGGGCGCGAATGATAGCTAATGACGCACGGCGCGTCTCTTGCCTTGCTCCTGTGGCGTCGCCGACAGATCGCCGATGATGACAAGCGCGTACGATTGCCGCGGTCCGCTGCTGATCGTCATCGCATCGACCGAGACGGTGTAGCTGCCGGTCCGCGGTGCATCGATCGTGATCATCTCCACGTTGTTGATGCGGTCGCGTTGGCCGGGATGGATGGCCTCATTGCCGAAGTGCGCCTCGCCCGCCGGAGTGGTCACGCGCAGATCGAGATCATTCACGAGCTCGGGAGTGGAGTCGCTCGCGGTGCGAACGACACCCGGGGGGTCGGTCCATACGAGCACGACTTTGAGCGGAGTACCGGCGCGGACATCGACGAGTGTGGACGCCGACTCACCCTGGGCAATCCCGAGTCGCGCATCGGTCACTCGAAGCTTCGCCCGATCGCCGGGAAAGTAGAGCGCATCGTCGAGCACAGGAAACCCAAAACCCTGCTCATTCGACGGCACGGGTTGCGCGGCGACGTCGGCGCCGATGCCGAAGTTGCGCAGCGGCACCGCGCGCGCTGCGGCGATGAGCGTCGCCTTGAGCAGCGCCGCGCTCGGCGTGAGCGCGTTGGCCGGAGTGGCCACGCCGGTCGGATAGAAGCCGTCGGTGTAGTACTGGCGGACGAGAGCGGCGGCGCCGGCGATCGTCGGCGAGGCGAACGAAGTTCCGGGCTGATACGTGGCATCACACGACGCGGGGTTGTTGTCGAAGTCGACATCGCCGGCAACGACATAGGCCGGGCCGACGACATCGGGCTTGATACGACCATCGCGCGCAGGACCGACGAGGCTGTAGCCCGCGAGCACGCCGTCGTCGCGGCCGGCGAAACCGCGCGTGCCGCCGACCTGCAGTGTGTTCTTCGCGCATCCCGGCGCCGATAAAGAGCTCGCCGGCGGCGCGCCGTTCTGTCCGAAGTTACCGGTGTTGAACACGACGAGCATATCGGGATGTGAGTAGACGAACGCGTCGACGTCGCGCGCTGGCTGCGAATAGCTGGCCGTTGCCGAGCCGTGATCGCCCCACGAGTTCGAGTGGATGCGCGCGCCCTGTTTGTAAGCCTGATCGAGCGCCGGCGTGATGTTGACAGGGCATCCGATTCCCGGACGCGACGTGCAGGCATCGCTCGCTGAGAGTCCCGCGTCCTGCACGATCAGCTTCGCGGCCGGAGCGATGGCATCGCCGAAATCGTGAACGATTGGCGCGCCTCGATCACCGACCGCCGATGCCGCGGCATGCGTGCCATGGCCTTGATTGTCATACGCGCTGTCGAGCGCCGGATTGTCGCAATCGTGCACGGTAGGGAACTGATCGCACGAGTACAGAAAGTCGTACGCGATGACTTTGCGCCGCGAGCCATCGACGTTCTCCCACGCCAATCCGATCGACGGCGATCCCGCATTGATCGGCGGCCGCGAGTTGTCCGCCTCAGCGAAATAGCAGCTCTTCCAATCTAGGCCCGTATCGAGGACAGCAACGATCTGCCCCTCGCCGTGGATCCCACGATCGTAGAGGGGCGTGCCGAACCCGAACCATCCAACCTGCAGCGAGCGGTAGGAGATCTCGTTGGCGGAGGCGGGGACTGTCAGGACGAGTGCAAGTATGAATAACTTGCGCATTGGGAGAGGAAACGCGCGGGGAACAACACGTCATTCCTGACTCATCAGTGGACGAACTTGCGTCGGTTCCGGATGTAGTCCGCAAGGATGTATTCGCCGAGCCGGTCGGGGGACGAGTAAAACGCGCGGCCGCGGTTGATCTGCGAGAGCTGCTCGACGAAGTTCACGAGCAACGGATCGGTCGCCAGCATGAAGGTGGTGATGGGGATGCCGGCGCGGCGGCATCGATCCGCCTCCTCGAGTGTGCGATTGACGATCTTCATGTCCAGGCCGAATGAGTTCGTATAGAGCCGCCCATTCTCGAAGAGCGCCGACGGCTTGCCGTCGGTGATCATGAAGATCTGTTTGTTGTTGTGCTTGCGGCGCCGCAAGATCCGCTGCGCGAGCTCGAGTCCGGCCTTCGTGTTTGTGTGGTATGGACCCACTTTCACGTACGGGATCTCGGAGATCGGCACTTCCAGCGCCTCGTCGCCGAACAGCAGTACGTCGATCGAGTCCTTCGGATACTTCGTGATGATCAACTCGGTCAGCGCCAGCGCGACTTTCTTGGCCGGGGTGATGCGGTCCTCGCCGTAGAGGATCATCGAGTGGGAGATGTCGATCATGACGACGGTCGCACAACTGGAGTTGTGCTCGGTCTCGTAGACCTCGAGATCATCTTCGGTGATCCGAATATCGTCGACGGGGTCGCTGTGCTTCATCGCATTCTGAATCGTGCGGATCGAGTCGAGCGACATCGGGTCATCACCGAACTGATACTGCCTGGTCTCGGTCAACCGCTCCGTTCCCTGTCCCGCTGTCGCTACCGAGTGATAGCCCGACATCGACTTCTGCAGTCCGCCGAAGATCTCATCGAGTGCATCGCGCCGGATCTGTCGCTCGCCGCCCGTAGCGAGAACGAGATTGCCGTTGGCATCCTCACCGATCACGTTCTCTTCCGTGAGACGGGCAAAGAACGCCTCGAGATCGATATTCTCGTCGATCAGCCCGCGCTCCTGCAGCGCGCGCATCCAGCGCATCGCTTCCTGAACATCGCCGCCCGTTTGCAGGAGCAGATGATTGAAGAGACGGCGCAATCCCATCTCCGCCAGCATCTGGCGAATGAGATCGGGATCGAGATAGGAGTAGCGCTGCCTCATGCCTTCTTCAACTTCTCGAGCCACTTGGCGATGCTGGGGTTGTTCGGCAACGCTTCCTTCGCTTCTTCCAACATAGCGACGGCATCCTCCTGGCGATCGAGAACGAGCAGAACCTGCACGCGCAGTTCGACGAGCGACTGGTAGAGCGCAAAATCCGTGACCTGCTGACCCGACATCAACGACAGCGCGCGGTTGACGAACTTCAGCGCCGTCTCCGGCTTCGAGTCGTTCAGGGCATCAGCAGCGAACCGGTGCAACATGCGCGGCGAATCGCCGAGAAACGACTTCGCATCGACGAAGTGATTGAGCGCCTCGCGCAGGACCGTCTCCTGATCGGGAAACCAGCCGTCGCGGATGATCCTGTCGATCTGCCGCGCCAGCTCCGTGGGGATTTCCGCCGCAATCTTGACCATCTGTTCTCTAGGCTACTGCCATTTCAGAATCGCGTCGATTGTCCCCTGCGAGAGCGGGTGATACGCCGGCCGCGCCTTTGCGTAGATGCGTTTCGCCATCTTCAGGCCTTCGGGTGTCGCGGCGAGCTTCGTGTACAGCGGCTTCAGGTACTTGCGCCGCCCCTGCGTCGTCAGGAAGCGCTCGAGCGCGGGGTACGCAGGCTCGTAACGATTCTCGATCGCGCGCTCCAGCCATGCCTCGAGGATCTCGGCGTTGCCGCTCGACGTGAAGTGAAATTGTTCGTCGAGCGCTTTCATCTGCGCCGTCGTCAAAGCCGCCGGCAAACCGTGGATGAAATGGATCCACTGATGGGTCACCCATCCGCGCGTATCGATTGCTGCTCCCCGCTTCCACGCTTCGAGCTGTTGATCGACTTTCGCGAATGCATTCGATTGCGGCTTCGGCGCATTCGGCGGCAGACCTGGTCCGTGAATCCACGCATCGATCATCAACCGCTCGTCGGAGATGTTGTTGGGGCTGAGCAACTGCGTGCGCAGAATGTCCAGAAACCCTTCCGTCGACATCGAGCGGAACGCGTTCTGATCGAAGTACGTGCGCAGAAAGCGATCGAACTTTTCGCGGCCGGCGGTCTCCTCGATGAGGCGAAGAAAGAGCGAGCCTTTCTCGTACGGGACGACTGACGGCGCTTCATCGGGGTTCCGGCCGGCCCAGTTGATCTCCAGTCCCTGATCGACTGGCGCCAGCTCTTTGAATTCGTTCGCCAGATCGTTCATGCCAAGGAGGTACTCCATCTCGGAGAACTCATGGCCGTAGAGCTTCTCGTCGATGCGACGCTCGAAATACGTCGTGAAGCCTTCGTTGAGCCAGAAATCGTTCCATGTCGCGTTCGTCACGAGGTTGCCCGACCACGAATGCGCGAGCTCGTGCGCGACGACCGAGACGAACGAGCGATCGCCGGCGATCAGCGTCGGCGTCAGGAACGTGAGACGCGGATTCTCCATCCCGCCGTACGGAAAGCTCGGCGGCAGCACGAGGATGTCGTAGCGCGACCACCGGTATGGCCCGTACAGCGATTCCGCGGTCGAGATCATGCGCGGGGTGTCCGCGAATTCGTAGTGTGCCTTCTCGACGACCGGCGGCTCCGCGTACACACCGCTGTTCGCACTGAAGCTGCGGAAGTCGATGTCGCCGACGGCGATCGCGAGCAGATACGCGGGAATCGGCTGCGGCATCTTGAAGTGATAGACGCCGTCCGCGTTCTTCGCCTGCGGATTCTCGGCGCTCATGATCGCGATGAGCGCCTTCGGCACGCGGATCGTCGCCTCGTAAGGGAAACGCACCTGCGGTGAATCCTGAATCGGCACCCAGCTTCGGGCGTTGATCGATTCCGACTGCGACAGCAGATACGGTTGCTTCTTTCCGGCGGTCTGCGGGGGCCCAAGCCACTGCAGGGCGCTCGCCTGCGGGCTCGTCTCGTACTCGATCGTCACCGACCTCGCTCCCGGCGGAAGATCAATCATCAGCGGGGCGCCGAGGATCGGATCGGCCTTGCCGAGTGTGTAGGGCGCGCTGACTCTGCGAATTGTGAGGTCGCGCGTGTCCAACGTGAGCTGCGAGCGGCCGCTGACCTTGAGCGTCGCTGATCCAACCAGCTTCTTCTTCGCGAAATCGACCGTCAGATCGAGCGTGAGGTGGTCGACACGAGCCTGCTCGGGGTTCGAATAGGAGTGCGGGTCGTGTTTGATCAGTGTGGCTCCGGCGACTTCGCCGGCGCGCGCCGCCGGAGTGGGCGGCGCCACACGTTCACACGCAACCAACAGCAGCCCCAGGACCGCGAGTCTTTTCACTTCACCGTTCGCAGGACGTTGAACTTCATCAGCTCGTGGAACGTGATCGTCGAGTCGAGGTCCTCCCGCGCCAGACGCAACGCCTGGTGCAGTCCCTCGAGGATCATCTCCATCCAGAATGCCTGCTCCTCATCGCGCGCCGCCTGCATGTACTTCGCGGCGGTGTCGGCGAGCTTCGGTACGCGCCTCAGCTCCGCAAAATGTTTCGCGAACGGCATCTCGTCCGACAGCGTGATCTTGTTCCCCTCCATGAACCACGCCAGGATGATGTCGTAGTTCGGCTCCTGACGCTTGTCGCGAGGCGGCTCTTCGCGTTTGGGCGGCTCCTTTTTGATCTGCTGGCGTCGTCGTCCGGCGAAGACATCGTCGAGATCGTCCTGCTCGACGTCGTAGCCGCGACGCTCACCGCCACGCGTGCCGGCGCGCTCGACCGGCGGGAACTTCTGCTCGAACAATTTCGACACCGCCGTCCCGATCAGCTTCCGCGCCACGACCTCTGCCCCCTGCTGCTCACCTTCGTAAACCATCTCCACTTTGCCGGTGATCGCCGGCAGCACCATTGCCAGATCCGAGAGTCGCGGGAAGACGTAGCGATCGCCGGTCATCGCCGCGCGCCGTTCGAGGTTCGACTGCAACAGCTCGATTGCCGCAATCGTCAATCGCGCCGAAACCCCCGACGACTGATCGACCAACTCCGACTCGCGCGCGGCGAAGGCGATGTTCTCGATGAGATCGCGAACGTAGAGCGGGACCTCGACGGTGACCGCCGTATCGCGGCTGGTCCACGCTTCCTGCTCGGTGATGTGCCGCGCGGTCTCGATCTTCTGCGGATAGTGCGTGAGGATCTGCGAGTCGATGCGATCCTTCAGCGGCGTGATGATGTTCCCGCGACTCGTGTAATCCTCGGGATTCGCGCTGAAGACGAGCACGATGTCCATCGGGATGCGCACCGGAAATCCGCGGATCTGCAGATCGCGCTCTTCCAGGATGTTCAGCAGCGCCACCTGAATGCGCGGCGCCAGATCGGGAAGCTCGTTGATGGCGAAGATGCCGCGGTTCGTGCGCGGGATGATGCCGTAGTGGATGACCTCTTCATCGGCGTAGGTCAGGCGCTGATTCGCGGCCTTGATCGGATCGATGTCGCCGACGAGATCGGCCACGGTGACGTCCGGCGTAGCCAGTTTCTCGCGATATCGATCCTCGCGCCGGATCCACTCGGTCGGCAGATCGTCGCCTTTCTCGGCTGCCAGCCGCCGGCAGCGCTTGCATGACGGCTGAAACGGCGAGTCGTTGATCTCGCATCCCGCCACGACCGGAATCTGCTCGTCGAGCAGCATCGTCAGCGAGCGGAGAATCCTCGTCTTGGCCTGTCCGCGCAGTCCGAGAAGGATGATGTCGTGCTTCGACAGGATGGCATTGTGAAGCGCCGGGATGACCGTGCGTTCATAGCCGTGAATGCCGGGAAACGTGTTCTCGCCGCGTGCAATCTTCGCCAGGAGATTGGCGCGCATCTCTTCTTTGACGGATCGAATTTGGTAGCGGGAGTTGCGGAGCTCGCCGAGGGTGTGGATCGGGGTCATGAGAGTTGAGAGTATACGGGCTATGCATCCGATGCTCATCTTCCTCGCGGCGGTGTTGTCGATTACGTTTCCGAGTTCCAAGGGCGGCGTCGTGCCGGCGTATCTGGTCCGTGGAGCGGCGCGCATCCCCGCACGCCGTCCGGCCGTCATCTTCATGCACTGGGGCCTCGGCGATCGTCATGCGTTTCTCGATGATGCGCTGACGTTGTCGAATTACGGCGTCACGTCGCTGCTGATCGACGCGCCGTTCAATCGTCCCAATGGTCCCAAAGACGAGAACGAAGATCTCCTCCAGGCTGTCGCCGATGTGCGGAAGGGCGTCGATCTGCTCTCCGCGAGAAACGATGTCGACCCGAAGCGCATCGGCTTCGTCGGTCTGAGTTATGGAGCGCATGTCGGTGCTCTCCTCGCTGCGCAGGAGCCGCGCTTCCGCGCGCTCGTGCTTGCCGGCGGTCTGGCTTCCAATTCCGAAGCGGAGAAGAATCCGGCTCTCGCTCCGTACGACGCGGAGAAGTGGATCAACAAGCCCCACACTGCTCCCATCTTTCTGCAGTTCGCGCGCAACGACGAATACATCTCGCGCGCTCAGGCCGATCGCTTCATCAAGGCTGCGAGTGATCCGGCGGTCTTCAAATGGTACGAAGGCAATCATCAGTTCAACGCCGCGGCGCGAGCCGATCGGAGCTCCTGGCTGGCGACGGAGCTCGGCTTCACGATTCCCGATCCCGCGTATCGCGCCGTCGATCGCGCATCGCCCCCGTTTGAAATCGCCAAGCTCGGCGTCGTGACCGACATGCCGGGCATGCAGCACGTCACGGTGAAGCGAGACATTGCCTTCAGCACAGATCAGAAAATGGATGTGTATTACCCGTTCGGCATGACGCCGAAGGATCGCGTGCCGGCGATCATCACGGTCAGCGGCCAGGCGCGATCAAAAGAGTTCATGAAGGCGCTGCGTCAGATGCGCTTCGCCACGACGTTCGCACAAGCACTGGCCGTGCGCACCAATCGGATCATCGTCATGCCCGATATCCGATCGGAGAGCCAAGGCGATCCGGCGAAAGATCTCGGGGAGCTCATCGCCTTTCTCGTCGCGCACGCGGATGAGTTGCAGATCGACGCGAGCGCGCTGGCGATCTTCAGTCGCTCAGCCGGCTATTCGTACGGGCTGCGCGCAGCGAACGCGGCGAACGTCAAGGCATTTGTGGCCTGGTATCCGGTCATGTCGATCGACAGCAAGCCGTCGATGCCGGCGTTGATCGTGACCGCTGAACACGATGAGGACTACGACGCGGCGAAGGTGGCGCAACTCGGCGACGTCAAGCACATCCACCTGCCCGACGGCGATCACGGCTTCGAGATCATCGATGACCTCGAGCAGTCGCGCGATGCTTTCGTGCAGAGCGCTACGTTTCTGCGGCAGCTTCTTCCGATTCGTCGAAGTCCCGATTGAACTCGTTCATGGCCCGCTTCAGATCGCCGCGAACCCATAACACGAGCGCGTCGACGGCTCTTTCGATCGCCCCCTGCACCGCCGCCTCTTCCTCGAGCGTGAATTCGTCGAGGACGTAATCGCGAAGCCGTCCGCCGGCATCGGTACCGCGGATGCCGATGCGCAGCCTCGCGAACTTCTCGCTTTCGAGCGCAGTGACGATCGAGCGCATTCCGTTGTGCGTTCCGGCCGAGCCGCTCGGCCGGATGCGCAGCTTGCCGAGGGGCAGGTCGATGTCGTCGTAGACGACGATCAGATCATCGAGCGACTCGGTGTACGCGTTCACGAGCAGCTTCACGGAATCGCCGGAGAGGTTCATGAACGTGAGCGGCTTCGCCACCACGACGCTGCCACCGGCGACGCGGCCATGCCCGGTCATCGCGCTCTTCTCGTGATGATCGATGCGGATGCGGAACTTCGCCGCGAAGGCGTCGACGGCCTTCCAGCCGATGTTGTGCCGCGTCGATGCGTACTCGGGTCCGGGATTTCCCAGGCCCACGATGAGCTTCATCGTTTGTTAGTGTAGTGCGCATGGCATTGATCCTTGCGGCGACCATTCTGGCGATCGGCGCGCACGCCGGCGACGTGGAGCTGACCAGCGGCGCGGTTCTCCTCAAACAACATCAGCGCGGCGACCGCGTCGTCATCCTCCACTTCACCCTCGGCGAAGGCGGCAATCCGAAGATGTCGCCGGAAGCATACGGCGCGCAAAAAAGACGCGAGGCGCTCGCTGCGGACAAGGCCCTGGGCGCCGAAACGATCTTCGCCCCGTATCGCGACGGCGAGCTTCCCGATGACAACGAAGCGAGACGTTATGTCGCTGAGGTCATCCGTCAGATTCAGCCGAGCGTCGTCATCACGCACTGGCGCGAAAGCATTCATAAGGATCACGCTGCGACGAATCGCATCGTGCGCGACGCGGTGCTGCTGGCATCGCTGGAAGGAGTGAAAACCGAGCATCCGGTGTGGCGCGGCGTGCGGGGCGTGTGGTACGCCGAGAATTGGGAAGACGCCGCGGAGTTTTCGCCGTACATCTACGTCGATGTCAGCGACGTGATGACGAAGTGGCGCGAGGCGGTGTCGCAGTACGAATTCGTGCGCGGCGACATCTCTGCGTTTCCCTATCTCGATTACTACACTGCGCTGGCTACTGTCCGCGGCGCGCAGGCGCGCAAACGTCAGGCCGTGGCTTTCGATATCGATCCGGAGGGGAAGCGCCGCGTGCTCGACGCGATTCCGTAACCTGGAGTGCGGCGGCTTGCCGCCACCTTTCAAGGTAAGCTACCTATCGGCCTGATGGATAAGCCCCAACGCATCCTCATCATCGACGACAACGCGAACGACCTCTCGGTCATTCGCCGTTTTCTCGAGCGCCGCGCCTACCAGGTCGTCACCGCTCTCTCCGGTGAGGAGGGTCTGCGTCTGGCGGAACAGAACCTTCCTGACGCCATCGTCGTCGACTATCGGATGCCGGTGATGGATGGATTCGAAGTCTCGCGGCACATCAAAGCCGATCCGCAATTGCAGACGATCCCCGTGTTGATGCTCACCGGCGCCGAATCTGCTGAACACGTGGTGCAGGGTCTGAGCGCGGGCGCCGACGACTATGTCACCAAAGGGTCGGACACCGAGGTGCTGCTGGCGAGGCTGAGAGCGTTGTTGCGGGTGAAGACGTATCAGGATCAGCTCCGGCAGATGAATAAGCAGATGCGGCGCGATCTCGATATGGCGCGCCGCGTCCAGGAAGCGCTCGTTCCGTCCGGACCGTTCCGCACGCCGACGGTCGAGATCCGTTCCGCGTACATGCCCAGCTCGCTCTTGTCCGGCGACTTCTACGACTACTTCGCGATCGACGGATCGATGATGCTCTTCGTCGCCGATGTATCGGGACATGGCCTGCCCGCGGCGATTCTCGTCTCATTGCTGAAGAGCTATATCCACACCGAAGCGGATAGCGATCGTTCGCTCGCCGACTTCATGTCGCGCCTCAACGACTTCCTCTTCAGCGTCAGCCTGCCGACACAATTCGCCACGGCGCAACTCTTTCGAGTCGACAGCCATCGCAATCTCGTGTATGCGAACGCTGCCCATCCGCCGTTTCTCCTCCACAAGCGCGACACAAAGAGGACCCTCACCGTCGAACAACCCGGCAACCTCCTCGGCGCCATGCCGCACATGGCCTTCGAGGAGCACACGTTGAGCGTCTCTCCCGGCGACACGCTCTTCGTCTACACCGACGGTCTCACCGATCGCCGCAACGCGGAGGGAGAGTTCTATTCGATCGACCGCATCGCCTCCCTGCTCGAGCAGTCGAGCGGCGCCGATCTGTCGACTGTCTACGATTCGATTTACCGCGACGTGAGCGCATTCATCGCCACCGAAGATTTTCGCGACGACATCGCGTTTGTGGTGTCGCGATTCCACTGATCCCATGAAGAAAATCCCTCTTGCTCTCCTTCTCTTCGCCTCCACCGCATTCGCGCAACGTGAGATCTTCCCCTCCGACTACAAGCCGAGTCCCTGCGCACCCGAAAATGCGTGCGAGTCTTTCACCGAAGTCAAGTTCTCTTCGGCCGCGTTCAAGTTTCTTCTGCGCACGCTCGAAGTGGCGTGGGACGACGAGCACCGCGACGAACTGACGGCGATGGTGCAGCCGTACTGCATCAAGCGCGCGACCTGCATGGCCACTCCGGGCAATATCTGGTGGTTCTGCAACGACGTCTTCGCCCAGGAAATACGCAGCGCCTGCGACAGGAAGTATCCGCCGAAGGCGCAGCCGCACGACAACGAACAGTGCCATACCTGGGTCGATGTCTATTCGGCAGGCGTCGATCAGCACCCAAAGACCGATTGGGAAGCGGCGCAGCGGTGCGCGAAGACGACGCCCGCGACGACGGTTCGTAAGATGGAGTGGTGGTCCGTACCGCCGGCGATTCCCATCGATTACAAGGGCGTGATTCAGGTCTACACCATCGACTCCGAGACGCACGTTCCTGTGCAGGCGGACATCAGGTTCGAAGATCAGACCATCTATACGCAGGATTCGCCGACCGGCAAACCGATCACGTATTACCAGTTCAAGTGGCCGCGCAAGCTCGTGCGCACTCCGAACGCGCAAGGTCACACGGACGTCGTGCCGACGATGATGACGATGAGCGCAGCCGGCTATGAGCCGGTGCAGATGCGCGTGCCCACTGTCGTGCCGAAGATCGTCGTGTCGATGTCGCCGTCCGTCGACAAACTGAAGCGTGGCAGGAACACAGTCACTGTCACCGCGACCGACGCGGCCACAAAAAAACCGGTCGAGGCACAGGTCTACGTCGGCGACGCCACGGCCGGCTTCACCAATCAGCCGATCGAGATCACCGTATCGAGAAAGCGGCCGGAGATCTGGATCCGTTCGCCGTTCGATGCTTACAGCGACGTCGTCGTCGTACCGGCGGAAAAATAGGAGGATCGACGTCCGCCTGACCGAACCGGCGGACGTCGATGACGAACTCAAATACGCGCGCTCATCCTAACGACTAAGCAGCGTGTCTGAGCCGGCTGAGCAGTGACTTTCGTCGAAAAGCGATTTTCGCCGCGGGAATTGTTGTCACACCACCGATCCCAATCAACGCCAGTCCCGCGCGTCGTCGGGTCGACTCTTTGAGCCGCCCTGAGATCAGAAGGGTCACCCCCGCCGCGAGTGCCGCTCGCGTCGCGATCACAAACATCATTTCCGGCACAGTCAACGACCGTATTTTTTTCATGTCCACTCCTCTTCAACGTGCCGCTGGTCACTGGCTGGAGTTCAACAAAAACTCCGCCCGGCAGCCGTGATCAACCCAGATGCCTTGATTGTCATAGTTCCAGTTCTCGCCTCGAATGCATGCCTTATCGCTGATCTGTCGCAACAGACTGACACCAAGTGAGGTGTCGGCATTGCAGAGGGTTCTCCCTCCCTTCAGCGACTCGCAGACGACTGTTGGACGCGTGGATGACGTCATCGGTTCGACCGCGGGCGTTGCGCCAACGACAAACTCGGCGCGGCAGCCGTGGTTCACCCAGATACCGTTCTGGTCGAATCCCCAGTCACTGCCGAGATTGCAACTCTTTTTACTGATTTGTCTCGCTAGCTGCACGCCGTACGCTGTGTCCGCCGCACAGGCGTGGCGCCGTCCATCAGTCGACTCGCAGAGAAACGTTTGTCGAGTTCCTAATCCCGCACTGCTGAGCGCGCCGACGAGAAACTGTCCTCGGCAGCCCCGGTCGACCCAGACTCCATTGCCTTTCCGGGTAGTTCCCCACGATTGTCCGCGGATGCAGGCGTTACTGCTGAGTTGCCGGCTCAGGGCGACTCCATTGTGCACGTCTGTCCAGCAGGTGTGGCGGATGTTATTGATGGACTCGCATGTAATGATCGTTCCGGTCTGCGCATAAGCAGCGGCGCTGATCAGGAAAGCGATTAGAAGTATTGATGTCTTACGCATCGTCGAACCTCCTTAGAAATGCACGATGCGCGCACAATACCCGTACGAAACGAGCCCAGCGGAAGGAGCGCTCCGGATCAGCTCACTTTCTGCAAAAGCTCGACGGCCTGCGGCTTCTTCTCGTAGCGCACATCGGACGCGGCGATTTTTTCGAGATAGGCGCGCGCCTGCTCGCGATCGTTACGCTTCAGGTGCGATCTCGCGATCCAGAAGAACGTGTCGATGACGTATTCGTTCTCGCTGAACTTGTGCGTCTGGATGGCGCGCTCGAACGACGCGACGGCGTCGTCGAAGCGTCCCTGCATGTACTGGATGCGGCCGAGGTGTGAGAGCGCGTCGAAGTAGTCGTAAGACTGCTGTTCGACACTGTCCACCACGCGCCGGTAGTACTCCTCCGCTTTGTCGTACTGCTTGCGATCGAAATAGATCGCGCCGCAGAACAGAAGAGCGTTGCGGAAGAAGTAGGAGTTGAAGAACGGCTGGTTCGGATCGAAGAGACCGAGCGCCTCTTCGAAGAGATGCAGGGCGTCATCATGGTCCTGCAGCGCGTAGGAGTTCAGCGCCTTGAATGCCAGCGCCTGCGCGGTGACGTTGTTGTTCGCCGAGTAGCGCAGCGACTGGTCGTGCAGCTCCTTCGCCTTCGCGTAATCGCGCTCCTCGTGTGAAAGATGACCGAGGAGGACGTAGGACTTGTACTTGATGTCGTTCGCTTCATCCGACTCTTCGGACGCACACGCGTCGCCGAACCCTTCGCGCGCGCGACCGAGATCGCCGGCGTAAAGCGCGGCCACGGCGCGGTAGTACGTCGCCTCGAGCGACGTGAGCACTGTCCGCCGCTCGCGGCACACCTGATCGATGAACTTCGTCACGAGCTGCGCGAGGATACGATTGTCCGAGCTGGGCTCGACGATGAAGTTCTGAAGGTAGACGAGCCGGTTCTCCAGGATGCGCATCATCTCCAGCATGATGGTGATGCGCTGCGAGTCTTCGCTCGTCTCCTTGAACAGCGACGCCAGTTGCCGCTGCAGTGCCGCGTACGTGTCGTCGTACTTGCTCGTCGACGCGTCGGAGAGCTCGCCTCGTTCGTTCTGCAGTCTCGTCTCGAGCGTTACGCGCTGATCAAGAAGGTCCTTGATGCGCGCGCTCAGGTCTTGTGCCATCCGCCGCCCCCCGTAGTCAGTAGTCGGTGCCTTTTGCGACGAGGCACCAGCTACTAACGACTAGCTACCAGCCACCAACTACTCATGTTACCGCTCTCTGCGTGCAATCGGGGTTCCAGCGACTTCCAGGAGCCGGAATTCGATCTGGTGCCGGTCCTCGTCGATCGACTTCACTTCCACGCGCACGTGGTCGCCGAGGCGCAGCTCGCGGTTCGTGGCATCGCCGCGGAGGCGGTGCTCGCGGTCAGCGAAGTTCCAGAAATCGCCGCCGATCGTGGCCACGGGCACGAGTCCCTGCACGAAGATCTCGTCGAGCTCCACAAACACTCCGAACGGAGCGACGCCGGTGATGATCCCGCTGTACTCGTTGCCGATTTTGTCGCGCATGAAGATGACTTTCTTCCACTCCAGCACTTCGCGCTCCGCGTCCTCGGCGCGTTTCTCACGCTCGCTCGATTGGGACGCGTAGAGCGAATGCGCCGCCTCGACTTTCGCCAGATGTTCGCCGTACATCGGTCCCGCTTCGATCAACTCCGCGAGCCGGCGATGCACGATGAGATCGGGATAGCGGCGGATCGGTGACGTGAAGTGACAGTAGTGCTGCAGCGCCAGCGCGAAGTGACCGGTGCTCTCTTCGCTGTAGAACGCGCGCTTCATCGAACGGAGGATGATGTTCGTCAGAAAACGCTCCTCGGGCGTTCCCACGACGGCTTTCAGCACACGCTGCAATTCGGCGGGCCGCATGTCCTCGACGTCGCCGCGCAGCGTGAGCTTGAACTCTTTGAGGATGAGCTTGAGATCCTCGAGCTTCTGCGGATCGGGCTGCTGGTGCACTCGGTAGAGACCGGGCTGATTCGACAGAACCAGCTCAGTCGCGACGACTTCGTTCGCCGCGAGCATGAACTCTTCGATCAGACGATGAGCGACGTTTCGCTCCGTAGCACGGATCGCTTCGATATCGCCGCTCTCGCCGAGGATGACGTCTGCTTCGGGCAGGTCGAAATCGATCGAGCCACGCGCGTCGCGCCGGTCGCGAAGAATCTCGTAGAGCTCGAGCATGCGCTCGAAGTCCGGGATGAGGTAGTTGTAGCGCTGCTGCAACTCCTGCGTGATGTCGGTCAGAATCGCATTGACGCTGGTGTATGTCATCCGCTCCTTCGTCCTGATCACCGACTTGTAGATCTTGTGATCGACGAACCGTCCGCGTTTGTCGATCTCGATATCGCATGAAAACGTCAGACGTTCGACGCGGGGATTGAGCGAACAGATTCCATTCGACAGCCGCTCGGGCAGCATCGGCACGGCGCGTCCGGGAAAGTAGACCGACGTTCCGCGCTCGAATGCTTCACGATCGAGCTCGTTCCCCTCGTTCACGTAATGCGCGACGTCGGCGATGTGCACGCCGAGGAGATAGCTGCCGTTGGGAAGGCTGCGCACTTCGACGGCGTCGTCGAAATCTTTCGCCGTCTCGCCGTCGATCGTGACGATGTTGCGCTCGCGAAGATCGACGCGTTTGGCGATCTCCTCCGGCGCCACTTCCGTCGGAATGTCCTCGGCCTCCCGGAGGACCTCCGGCGGGAAGTTATGTGGAATGTGAAACTTACGAATGACGACTTCGATGTCGACACCCGGCTCGCCGATGAAGCCGAGCAGCTCCACGATGCGGCCGTGGGCGAGGTGCGAGCTGCGGTCGGGATAGCGATCGATCTCCACGTTCACCATCTCGCCGTCGCGTGCGCCCATCGTGTCTTCTTCGGTGTCGATGGCGATGTCGGTGTCGATGCGGAAATCGTACGGCACGACGAACGGCTGCACGTCGCTGTCGTGAAAGCGCCCGACGACCGTGCGATGGGCGCGGCGCAGAACCTGCGTGACTTCGCCGGCGATGAAGTCGCGGCCGCGAAGCTTTTTGTATTTCGGCTGACGCTTGTCGACGCGCACGACGACGAGGTCGCCGTTCATCGCGCCCTTCATCGCCTTGCGATCGATGTAGATGTCCGGCTCGTCGCCACCGAAGACCGTCCCGTAACCGTCGGGATGAATCTTGATCCGGCCGGCGTGATACGGAGTGAACTCGAGAAGCGAGTAGCGCTTGCCGCGCATGGGCATGATCAAGCCATCGCTTTCGAGCTCTTCGATGGCGCGTTCGACTTCGGCGCGCGTCGCGTCGGTATTCAGCCGATCATGAATGTCGGCGATGGAGAGCAGTCTGCTGCCGCGCTGGCGGAGCAGGTCGATGATCGATTCGTGAAGTTGTGATTTCTGCGAAAGCATTTTCAGGTCGTAGGTCGTGGGTCGTAAGTCGTAGGGGCCTCAGCGCCAAAAGGCCCCACGACCGACGACCCACGACCGACGACCGCGCGTTAGCGCGCTTTTCGCGGCGCCATCATGCGCTTCGCGGAGATGCGGCGCCGCGATGGACGGATCGATTCGGCGAAGCCGTTGAGCATCGTCTGCGTGCGGAGCTTGTTGTGAAGTGTGTTGCGGTGAACACCGAGCTTCTTCGACGCCTGGGTCACGTTGCCGCGACTCGCGGACATGGCCGCGACGATGTATTTCCCTTCGAACGCTTCGACTGCCTGCTCCAGGGTGATGCCGTTTCCGATCAACTCGCGAATGATTGCATTCAGACGGTCGTCGATACTCACCATTCGATCCAACCTCGGTAGTTTTTCC
>DASXRT010000219.1:0-8155 GCA_036506455.1 Thermoanaerobaculia bacterium | reverse complement strand
GTCTCCGATCATGGCGGTGCAGCAGTTCCTGACCTGAGCTTCGCGCCGATCACTTTGAACGGCGGCAATATTCAGATTCCTCATTAGACCGAGTTGAGCTGATTCATCAGTCGACCACCCGAAAGGGTGGTCGATTTTTTTCACGGCCCGCTCGCCTTTACCAGCCCCTGCTTCATCGCCGCGGCCAGCAATTGAAGTCTCGTGTTGACACCGAATCGCTTGTACGGCTTTCCAAACTTCGCCTTGACCGTCACCTCCGCGACCTGCAGGCGACTGGCGATCTCCTTGTTCGAAAGACCTTCGTGCAGGTATTGCAGAAGCGTGAGGTCATCTTCCGGCAGTTGCTGATCGACAGCGCTGCGTGACGCCATCATGGCGACCGCTTCGCGTGGTCCCCAGACTTTGCCGTTCGCGACCAGAGTCACCGCCTTCGCCAGATAGTGCGCCGGCGCCGCGAGCGAATAGAAACCGGCGCCGCCCGCTACCGATACCTGCTCCCACTGGGCTGTTGCGCGCCTGAGCTCGTATCCCTTCGGATCACACCCTGAAAGCGAAAACTCTCTCAATGGCGTTGATGCTGACTCTCGCGGCGATCGGCTCTTTCGCCGCTCAGCCAGGCGCGCTCACGCTGCCTGTCGGCGGAAACTTCGTCGACGCGAGCGGCGGCAACGGAACATTCGTCGGTCAGTATCACATCATCAGTTTTGCCGCCGAGGGCACAAGGCTCGTAGCTCATGGTTAGTCACAGGCACGCTCACCGATTCCGCGGGCCACGCCATCGGATCGGTGATGAAGGCGGTCACGCTGCCGGTGGCCATTTTGCATTCCGCATCAGCCGTCCGCTCTGCGGCCGTTCAAATTACCGCGACCTGTCCGATCCTCCACCTCGATCTCGGTCCGCTCAGTCTCAATCTGCTCGGACTGCAGGTGAATCTGAGCGAGGTCGTTCTCGACATCACTGCCCAAAGCGGAGCAGGGAACCTCCTTGGGAATCTCCTGTGCGCGATCACTCACCTCCTTGATGGTGCGGGCGCACTCGCCGATATCGCAAACCTGCTGAATCAAATCCTGCAGGTTCTGAGCGGCCTCCTCGGCTGATCGACGCGTGGGGCCGGCTTTTGCCGGCCCCGGCGGTCCCGTTTATTGCTTCGGCCCTGATACCGGTCCGTCGCCGACGATGAAGTATCCGGCGGGCGGCAGGCCAGTCGCCATGCACGCGGCGCGCGCCGTATCCGCCCGCTGCGCGACGAGTGCGCTGTCCGCACCGCTCTGACTCTTCGGCACGACAACGGTCAGGCATGAACGGCTGGTGTTTGCAGACGGATCGGTCGCCAGGATACGAATGAGATAGACGCGGCCGTCGCCTTTCGCGCTGCGTTCACTGCGCAAGCGGAGCGTTCCGCTCGCAATGTTTCTCGCGTCGGGCGACTGGTCACCGCTCTCAGAACGCACATCGTCTTCATCGCTGAATACATCGAGCTGTGTCGTGATCGCGCCGCCGCTGTTGTCGGAGACATTGAACGCGAACCCGACATTCACGAGGTCGTGATTTGGCGGCCACATGACGCCCGTGGCGATCGACGAGTTGATCGCTGGCGGCTGCGTATCGAGCACATGAATCGTGACTGCGACCGTATTTGAATCGACATGCCCATCGTTTGCCTTGTAGCTGAAGGAATCGGTCCCAGCGAATCCCATCGTCGGTGTATACGTGAACGAGCCGTTGGCGCTCAGCGTCAGCGTGCCGTGGGCGACATTGCCGACCAGCACGGAGGTGAGCGAATCGCCGTCTACGTCCGTGTCATTGCCGAGGACGCCGGGTGCAGCGACGTTGAGGATGGTGTCCTGATTGATCGTGTAACTGTTCACGTCTGCTACTGGTGGATCATTGACGTTCGTCACGGTCACAAACACCGTCGCGCTATCTGTTCCGCCATGTCCATCCGAGATGGTGTAGGTGAATGAGTCGCTGCCGAAGAAATTCGATGCCGGGGCGTACGTGAGCGCCGCCACGGAGCTCGCCACGGAACCGTGTGCGCCTTGCGTCACAGATGTGATGGTCAGCGAATCGCCGTCGGCGTCGGTGTCGTTCGCCAGAACGTTGATCGTGTTCGCGCCGCTGTCCTCCGCGATCGTCGCCAAATCGTTGTTTGCATCCGGCGCATCCTCGACGTTCGTGACGGTCACATGGACAGCGGCCGTAGCGGCGCCGCCGTGTCCGTCGCTGATCGTGTAGGTGAATGAGTCAGAGCCGAAGAAGTTTCCAGCGGGGCTGTATGTCAGCGACGTGTTGTTGTTTGCGACCGACCCGTGCGTTCCCTGGGTCACCGAATCGATGGTCAACGAGTCGCCGTCGGCATCGGTATCGTTCGCGAGCACATTGATCGAATTCGCGCCGCTGTCCTCGGCGATCGTGGCCGTGTCATCGCTCGCTACGGGATCGGTATTCGTGCCGCTGCAGGTTCCCTGCACTTCGAATGCACCGACGTCGGCGCCATCGCCACCGGTGGCATTCGTGATCGAGGCGAGATCACACGGCCGTGTCAGTCCGCGTTCGTCCGTCGTCGAGCTGCTGCTCTGACCTTTGTCGATGGCGACGCTTCCTGTCTGAAGCTCACGCGTGGGTGGGCCGCTTCCATTGACCTGTAAGGGCCCAAGGTAAATGTTGGCGAGCACGACGCCGAACTGATCGCCCGTGGTTGCCGTGATCACCGGATTTCCCGATTGAGCACCGAGATCGCCGATGACGTTGTAGCCGAGACTCGTGAACGTGCCATCGAGGTTCGGTATGTAATTCAACGGCGAGCTGTTCGTGTTGCCTGCGACGATGGTGTTGCGCAGATTCACAGTGCCGAGAGCGCGCAGACCGCCGGTCAGGCCTGTGTCGCTCGAATTGCCGGTGATCGTGCAGCTCTTGATGGTCGAAGTTCCGGTGAAGATGATCGCGCCGGCGTGGAACGCGGCACTGTTGCCGCTCACGGTGCAGTTGGTCATGTTCAGCGTGCCGCTGCTGTCCATGAAGATGGCGCCACCGTCACCTTCGCGTGCTCGCGAGCCGGAAATCGTCACGTTGTTCAGGTTCAGCGTCGCGTTGTTCATCCAGATCGCGCCGCCACCGCCGAGCCCCGAGCCGTTTCGAAGATGAAGATTGTTCAGCGTGACCGTGATGCCGGAGATGTTGTTGAGCGGATTTATGTGGAAGATGCGATCGAGCGCGGCACCGTCGATCACTGTGCCTCCGCTGCTGTCACCGTTGATGGTGACGGACTGCGTGATATCGAGATCACCGGTCAAGGCCGCGTCTTCGCCCGCGCCTGAGCGTGTCAGCGCGATGGTCATCGGCGAAAGAAACTCGATCACGTCGATGCCGCTGCCCGCCGCACACTGCGGATACGCCGCGGTATCGGTGTTCGCGTTGATGATCGCCTTGCGCAGGGTGCAGTGATTGATGTCCGGAGGCCCTTCGAGACTGTCCTGTGGACCCTCCACCTGGATCACGGTGCCGTAGAGGGGAGCCGTAAGAAACACAACGAGCAGAAACACGGGGAGCAAACGGACGGGCATTGTCAGGCCTCCTCAGATGATGGAAGAAATGCGGGACGATTTCGAAGTGCTCCCGACGCTAACACTGACAGGGAAGCCCGTCAACACAAGCTGGACGGGCTACAATGTTTGCTCCCGAAAATAGGAGGCTGCAATGCGCGCGCGAATTTTTCTGCTCGCATGTTTTCCACTCACGCTTCTCGCTCACGAACACGATCACGGCGCGCCCGCTCTCGGCAACATCGGCAAGGCGCACCTGGCCACGTCGTGTAATGAGGCGGCTCAGAAAGAGATCGATCGCGGCACGGCGCTCATCCATTCTTTCTGGTACGCCGAGGCTGAGAAAGCGTTTCGGCGGGCGGGGGAGGCGGATGCGGCGTGCGGCATGGCCTGGTGGGGCGTGGCGATGTCCAATCTGCATCCGATCTGGGCTCCGCCTACACCGAATGAGTTGAAAGCAGGCATCGACGCTGCGGCCAGGGCGAAAACCGCAGGCGCAAAGACCGATCGCGAGCGCGCGTACATCGACGCCATCAATATCTATTACAGCGATTCCGACAAGCTCGATCACCGCACACGCATGCTCGCGTATGAAAAGGCGATGGATGCGCTGTCGGCCGCCAATCCGAAGGATCACGAAGCCGCGATCTTTCACGCACTGGCGCTCCTCGGCATCGCTGATGCCAAAGACAAGACATACGCGAATCAGAAAAAGGCGGGCGAGATCCTCAATCGCATGCTGGCGCTCGAGCCACAGCATCCCGGCATCGCGCACTACATCATTCACAGCTTCGACTATCCCGAGCTCGCGAACCTCGCGCTCCCCGCTGCGCGCACATACGCGAAGCTGGCTCCCGGCTCGCCGCACGCACTGCACATGCCTTCGCACATCTTCACTCGCCTCGGCCTGTGGGAAGAGTCGATCGCTTCGAACCTGGCCTCGGCGGAGAAGGCGCGCAGCTACATCGCGCATATGAATCCCGGGGCCGTGTCATTCGAAGAGTTGCACGCGGTCGATTACCTCGTCTACGCGTATCTGCAGCGCGGACAGAATGACAAGGCGCGTGCTCTTCGCGATCGCCTCAATGAAATCGTGAAGGTCGATAACCCGACCTTTTCCGCGGGCTACGCGCTCGCAGCGGTGCCGGCTCGATATGCGTTGGAGCGGCGGCAGTGGAAAGAAGCGGCCGCGCTCACGGTTCCTGCGAACGTACCGTGGGAGAAGTATGCATACGCGGAGGCGAGCATTCATTTTGCCGTGGGCATCGGCGCGGCTCGATCGAACCAGCCGGAGATCGCCCAACGCGCGATCGACAGACTCGCAGCGATTCGCCAGACGCTGATCGATCAGAAGGACCGCTACTGGCCCGATCAGGTGGAGATTCAGCGTCTCGCCGTGGTGGCCTGGCTCGCGCGTGCGCAAAACAAAGATGATGAGGCGATGAAGCAGATGCGCGCGGCCGCCGATCTCGAGGCGTCGACGGAGAAACATCCGGTCACGCCCGGCGCGATCGTCCCGGCGCGAGAGCTTCTCAGCGAAATGCTTCTGGAGATGGGGAAGCCCGATGAGAGTCTCGCCGAAGCAGAACACGCATTGCGCGATGCGCCGAATCGTTACAACGGTCTGTGGCTCGCCGCGCAGGCAGCAGAGCGCGCTGGGAAGACTGAAGTGGCCAGGGGCTATCGCGCAAAGATCGCCGCGCTGCGGGATCTCACTGGTGCGCCGGTATCCGTACCGGCGCTGCGCGTTCCTCTGGCACAATATTGATCTGCCATGTGCCGGAACATCAAAACGCTGTTCAATTTCGAGCCTCCCGCCACTGACGAAGAGATCCGTGCTGCCTCACTGCAGTTCGTCCGAAAGCTGTCGGGCTTCAACAAGCCGTCGAAGAGCAACGAGATCGCTTTCAGTCGCGCCATCGAGGAGGTCGCCGCAATCGCGCGAACTCTGTTGGACTCGCTCGAAACCACTGCCGAGCCGCGCGATCGCGAAATCGTAGCCGAGCGAGCCCGCGCCCGCGCTGCCGAGCGATTCGGGACCTCCTGACTCGCGGTCAGTCGCTTGTCACGATCTCACGCGTTCCGTCGTCGCGCATGACGATCGTGACCTCGATGTGCGACTCCTCGAACTCGTCGAACTCGCGCTTCGGCCACTCGATCAGCTTGAGGCCGGGGCCGGCGAGCAGCTCCGGGATCCCGATCTCGAACCACTCGCGTCTGCTCTCCGAAAGGCGATAGCCGTCGACGTGAATGATCGGTGGCCCCTGAGCTCGCGGATATTCATGAATGATCGCGAACGACGGTGAGCTGACTTCGAGCGGATCGGCGCCGAGCTCCGACGCGATCGCGCGCACGAGAAACGTCTTTCCGACGCCGAGGTCGCCGATGAGGTGGACGATGGCGTTGTCGGGAAGTTTGTGTGCGATCTCGCGTCCGGCCGCTTCCGTCTCCGCCTCGGTGCGGCAGATCCATTTCATTCGCTGCGGATCCGTTGGATCGCCATCGGGATGACCTCGGCGAGGTCCATCGCTGCCAGACCGGTGTCGCCGAATTCATCTTTGAGGATGTCGCCGCCGACGCCGTGAACGTACACGGCGGCGCACGCGGCATCGCTCGGGTCGGTCCCGCGCGCGAGAAACGCAGCCACCATTCCGGATAGAACATCGCCCATGCCGCCGCTGGCCATCCCGGGATTGCCGGTCGGGTTGACGTAGACGTGACCGTCCGGCTGCGCGATGAGGGTCTGATATCCCTTCAGCACGACGACACAGTTGCAGACGCGCGCGGCGTCGCGTGCCGCGGCGATGCGATCGTCGTTGATCGCTTTCGTCTCCTTGCCGGCGAGCCGCGCGAGCTCGCCCGGGTGCGGCGTGATCACGCGCGGGCGACCTTCGGGATTGATCTCCTCCGCGCGGCCGGCAAACGCGTTGAGCGCCGAGGCGTCGATGATCAGCGGAAGATCGATGGAGGCGACGGTCGTGCGCACCCACGTGGACGCGCGCTCGCTGTCGGGCAATCCTGGTCCGATCAGCACGGCCGACTTCTTCTGCAGAAACTCACGAACGTCGCCGCCCGCCCACGTCATCGACTCGGTGGACGCGCTGTGCACGAGCTTCGCGGTTTCGGCGTCAGTCATCACAGTGACGAGTCCCGCGCCGGTGCGGATGGCGCCACGCGCACACATCACCGCGGCTCCGCTGCGGCCGGGTGAGCCGGCGATGATCGCGACGTGGCCGTAAGTGCCTTTGTGCGTTTGCGCGAGTCGCGGTGCAACGAGCGGCTGAATGTCTTTTGGTGTCAAAAGAGCGAGGTTGACCGCCTCCTCTTCGATCGCGACCTCGGGGATCGAAATGTCAGCGACGATCACCTCGCCGCAATACATCGACGCAGGCTCGAAGACATGACAGAACTTCGGCGCCGCGAACGTCACCGTGATTTCCGCTTGCAGGCAAGGCTCGAAGACTTCGTTGGAGGATGCATTCAAGCCACTCGGCAGATCGACCGCGACGACGGGCAGACGCAGCTCGGCGATCGCGCGGATCACTTCAGCGTGCACTCCATCCGGCGCTCGATTGAGGCCGGTGCCGAAGATGGCATCGACGACGATGTCGGCGTCGGCAGCGTGCGCGATGGCGTCTTCGATGTGAAGCGGATCGGTGATGTCATAGATCGGGATCGAGAGCCGCTGGCACGTCAGCAGGTTCGTCTGCGCGTCGCCCGTGAACTTCGCTCGATCGCCGACGATGAGGACGACGGGGACGACGCCGCGATTCTCGAGATGGCGCGCAATCGCCAGCCCATCGCCGCCGTTTTTCCCCGTCCCGCAGAAGATCGCCGCGCGGTCGATGTTGGGAAAGTGCGCGTGAATGGCGTCGATCACCGCAAGCGCGGCGTTCTCCATGAGCACGATCGATGGAATGCCGAAGCTCTCCGTCGTGCGGCGATCGATGTTGCCCATCTGCTCCGACGTGAGGATCTTCATGAGCCGGTACGCTCGTAGCGCTCCAGGTCCTCCGCGGTGTCGATATCCGATCGCATCGGAAGCATGGCCACGGTGCTGCCCAGCGCGCGAATTCTTTCCTGCGTCGTTGCGAGAACCTTCTCCGATCCCCATTCGATGTCGACGAACACCGATGTATCGAACGCGCCGGCGCGGCATCCGATCAGGTAATAGCCGCCATCAGTGGCGGGGCCGAGCACCCACTCGCATGAGTCGAGCAGCGCGAACGCGTGATCGACGGTCTCGCGCGAGAGGCGTGGATCATCGACACCGATGGCGATGATTTTCTGAGTCGCCTGAAAGAAAAAGCGCTCCGAGAACGCCATCGCCAGACGGTCGCCGAGGGTCGTGCCGGTCTGCATGGCGAGATTGCGCTCACCGAAGGCGCGGCGCAATGACTCACCATTCGCCGCGGCGGTCGGCGCCCAAACGATTTCGATCTCGGTTTCGGGCGTCGATGCACCGATCGACTGCAGAAGATCGCGAAGCATCGTCTCGTAAACGGCGAGCGTGCGCTCATCGCCGAGCGATGCGGCGATCCTCGTCTTCACTTTCCCGAGCTCCGGCAGTCGCGCGAAGACGAGCAGCCGTTGCGGCGGCGGCGCAGTCGTG
>DASXRT010000218.1:0-5923 GCA_036506455.1 Thermoanaerobaculia bacterium | reverse complement strand
GCCCCAATCGGCGACGTCGCCGATGCGTACCGGCACGCGATTCACGCTTCCGACGACGGTTCCCTCGCGCAGCCGTGACACGTTCGCACCCGACAGGATCAGAGCGGTGGCATCAGGCGGCACATCGATCGATATGGATTGACCGGGCGCGAGCGCCATGTGCATCGGTTCGCGAGGCGTAGCGTGAGGAAGTCCCCGAATCGCGAGAGGCAGCGCGCGTGCAAAGATGCCGCTCCATGGAAAGAACAGAAGCATGACGGCGACAGCAAGCGACGCGAGCAGATCGGCAGGCCGGGACGACGGCACTACACGATGCAGGAGAGCCAATACGATCAGCATTCCGATCGGAAAAATAAATGTGCGCAGCGGAATCGCCGGCGTGAATAGCGCGACAGCGACTGCGACTGCTACACCGAGCGGCGTCGATCGCATGACAAACACGATCAGCAATGCGATCGCGATCAAAACGAGCTCCCGGACGATCATCACATTCGATAAGGGAATCCAGCGAAGCAGGATGATTGAGGCAACTGTAAGAACCGCTGCGCGAATGAAATCCAACTCGGAGAGCAACGCGACGCCGAACGCAATTCCGATCACCACTCCGAACCAGACGAGGCGAAGCCGCTCGTCGGCGATGGCGATTTCACCGCCGATCAGCAATGGCACGGCGAGTTGGATCGCAGGCGACGTCATCGCCGCGACGATTGTCACGATCACAGCGATGACCGGCAGTGCGCCGTCAATCGGAGTGCCGAACTGCGCGACCGCACCACACGCATACGCGGAGATCGCCGCGGCGATGATGACCGTCAACCACCTATTCAGCAATCAACACTTTCGCGCTGCGCACGAAATCGGGATTGAATCCTTCCAACGTTTCCGGCGTCAACGTGGCGCGATAGATGATCCGCGCGTCGCCTTTGAGACGCACGTCGCGCAGCTCACCGTCCTCGAGCGCGAAGGAGACTTCGAGCGTGATCCCGCTGCGCGTCAGCACCTTCACCGGTGAGGTCGCCTTTCCGAACAACGCGCTCACCGATGCCGATGCCACGACACCCGAGCCGCAGGAAAGAGTCTCCGCCTCCACACCGCGCTCGTATGTCCGCACTTCGATGGAGTGATTGTCGCGAACGACGACGAAGTTCACATTCGCGCCCGCCGGCTGCAGCTCGCGATGCATCCGAATGGCGCGGCCGAGGGGGACGATGTCCTGCGACCAGAGATCGTCGCTGAGGAAGACGACGTAATGAGGGACACCGACAGTGATCGAGCTGCCCTGCACGGCCGTTTCGCCGGCGTGCAGCGCGCGGTCGGCGCGAAATGACGCCGGCCTGGGCATCGTGACAGTCACGATGGCATCCGCCACGTCCGCGTGCATGATGCCGACGTCGGTCTCGATCGTCATACTCGGACCGGCGATCGCATTCACGACCGCGAAGCGCGCCGCGCAACGCGTGCCGTTGCCGCAGAACTCCCCCAGCGATCCGTCGGAGTTGTAGTAGCGCATACGCAGCGAGGCCCGGCTGCTGTTCTCGATGAGGATGAGGCCGTCAGCGCCAACCGACAGCGCGCGCGTGCAGATGCGGCGCGCCAGCTCCGCGGCATCGGCGATTCCGGCGGTGCGGTTGTCGATGACGACAAAGTCGTTCCCCCCTCCCGCCATCTTCGTGATCGCGAGCGCATCTTGTTTGCCGCCTTGAGTTTGTAACACCGTGGCCATCGGAATTTTCGCCGCTCGCCTGTCATTCTCGCACGGAGCACGCCAGGGAGATGTAACCCATCTTGTGCGGATTCGTCCGAATACCAGGAGGCCTTCTGAAAAACGCCATCTCCATCGCCGCGGCGGCCCTCGCTGTCGGAATGCTGCCGGGCGCCTACGCCCAGACCCAGAAACAGCAGCCGTCGACCGACATCCCGAAGCTCGTCGAGAGCATCGACGTCCATGTCATCAACGTCGACGTCGTGGTCACCGACAAGAAGGGCAACGTCATCACCGGCCTGAAGAAGGACGACTTCGAGATCTACGAGAACGGAGTACCGAAGGCGATCTCGAACTTCTACGCGGTCGAGGGTGGAAAGCCGACCGAGGTCGAGGGGGAAGGGCAGGCGCCCGCGCCGTCACCGCCTGCGGCGCCTCCATCCCCACGCCGCGAAGAGATTCCCGACACCATGAAGCGGCGAATCATCGTCTACATCGACAACCTGTCGATGGCGCCGTTCAATCGCAACCGCGTCTTTCAGAGCATGAAGGAGTTCGTCAAGACTGTCATGCGCCCCGGCGACGAGGCGATGGTGGCAACGTTCAACCGCAGCATGAAAGTGCGCGTTCCCTTCACGCGCGATCCGATTCAGATCGAGCAGATGCTCGACGCCGTCGCCGGCGAGAGCGCGATGGGCACCACGAATGCGAGCGAGCGCAAGCAGATCGAAGATCGCATCCGCGAGACCGACAGCTATGACGAAGCGCTGTCGACGGCCAGGACTTATGCATCCTCGGTCGAGCACGACCTTCGTCAGAGCGCCGAATCGCTCAACGGTCTGATGACGACGCTCGCCGGAGTCGAAGGGAAAAAGGTCCTCATCCTCGCCAGCGAAGGTTTCCCGATGCAGCCCGGTCGGGAGATCTTCCAATACATCGACGAGGTCGCCAATCAGAAGAATTGGCGGTTCAGCGGAACGATCCTCGAGGGAATGGGCTTCGACTCCACATCGCTGATTCAGTCGATCGCGCGCACGGCGAACGCGAACGGCATCACGATGTACACCGTGCACGCCGCGGGACTCACCGGCGGCAACGAGATGAGTGCCGAGCATGCCCAGCCCACGCCGGTGAGCGTATCGCAGGCGATCATCTCCAACACGACCGACTCGATGCGCCTGATGGCCGACATGACCGGCGGCGTGGCCTCGATCCAGACGAACAACTTCGCGCAAGCCTTCCGCAACATCCAGCGCGACCTCGACACCTACTACTCCCTCGGATACAGAGCCAGCACGGAGCGCGTCGATCGCCAGCGCCAGCTCCAGGTACGCGTCAAGAACAGGAACTACATTGCGCGCTCGCGGCAGACGTTCGTCGAGAAGTCGACGTTCGCGGAGATGAATGACAAGGTCGTCGCGAACCTTCTCTACAAGACGAAGCAGAACGATCTGAAGATCCTCGTTCGCACAGGCGCGCCTGTCGCGGCCGATGAAGATCTGTTCAAGGTGCCGGTAGAGATTCAGATCCCGATGGATTCGCTCACTCTGCTGCCGCAGGGAGATATCGAGTATGTCGGCGGCTTTGACGTTTACGTCGCCGTCGCGAACAAAGACGGCGACATGTCCGATGTCGCGCGCAAATCGCACCAGCTACGCGTCCCGTCGGCCGACATGGCGCGCGCGAAAGGAAAGTACTACACGTACTCCGTCGATCTGCTCATGGAGAAGGGACTGAACAGGATCTCGGTGGGCGTCGTCGACAACATCTCCAATGTGGCGGGGTTTGCGCGGGAGCAGGTCATCGCCCAGGACCTGCGATAGCCTTGGAGTGCGGCTGCTTGCCGCCGCCTTCCATGCGTATCCTCCTCACGCTTCAGTACCTCGGCACGCGTTACGCCGGCTGGCAGGCTCAGGCCAACGCCACCGGAGTCCAGCAGGTGATCGAGACGGCGCTCGCGAAGCTCTATCAGGTGCCGATCCGCATCGAAGGAGCGAGCCGTACCGATTCCGGGGTGCACGCCACCGCCCAGCGCGCGCATGCGGACGTGCCTTTCGAGATCGCACCCCGAGGTCTCATCCGGGGCCTGAACGATCTTCTTCCCGCGGATATCCGCATCCTCGCAGTCGAGCCGGTCGCGGACGAATTTCAATGCCGGCATCGTGCGAAGTCGAAGACATACATCTATCGCATCTGGAACGATGAGGTGGCGGACGTGTTCACGGCGGAAACGCATGCCCACGTGGCGCAGACGCTCGAAGCAGAGGTGATGCACGAGACCGCGCAGGCACTGATCGGTCAGCACGACTTTCGCGCGTTCACGGTTGCCGCGCCGGAGGTGAGCTCCACGACGAGGACGATCTCCTCGATCGGCGTGAGCCGCGAAGCTGAAGTCGTGCGCATCACCGTCTCGGCGGATGGTTTTCTCCGCTACATGGTCCGCCGCATCGCCGGATCGCTGATCGAGATCGGACGCGGCAAGATTGACGCCGCGGCGCTGGGACGTTCGCTCGAGCCGGAGTTCGAGAGTGCGAGATGGACGGCGCCTGCGAAGGGGCTGACTCTGGTGGAAGTCCGGTACTAATCTGGAGTGCTAACATTCGACACTCGAAGATGATTGACCTCTCCAAGCTGGCTGAGCCGGGGTCGATGGAGGAGACGCTCCTCGAAAAAATCGATTTCAAGCGCCTGCCCAAACACATCGCCGTCATCATGGACGGCAACGGGCGCTGGGCGAAGTCGCGCAACCTGGCGAGAGTGGAAGGGCATCGCGCCGGCATCGCTTCGGTTCGCGAAGTCGTCGAGACCGCGGCGCGCCTGGAGCTGCCGGTCATCACGCTCTACGCGTTCTCAGTGGAAAACTGGAAACGGCCGCGGTACGAAGTAGCGACATTGATGATGCTGCTCAAGGAGTACCTGCGCAAAGAGCTGTCGACGCTGCAGGAGAACAACATTCGCTTCATGCCGATCGGTCGCGTGGAAGGACTCGACTCGAGCGTCCAGCGCGAGCTTCGCTATGCGCAGGAGCAGACGGCCGGCAACACCGGGCTGCTGTTCCAGATCGCGCTGAACTACGGCGGCCGCGCCGAGATCGTCGACACAGTGAACCGCATCATGGCCCTGCTCCGCGAGCGCGAGATGAGCGATGCCGTCATCGACGAAAATTTCTTTGCCGACCACCTCTACACCGCCAACGTCCACGATCCCGACCTCCTCATCCGCACCAGCGGCGAGCTGCGGGTCTCGAACTTTCTGTTGTGGCAGATCGCTTACGCGGAGATCCATGTGACGAAAGTGCTCTGGCCCGATTTTCGCCGTCGCCATCTTTTCGAGGCGATCATCGACTTCCAGTCGCGCGAGCGGCGGTACGGCGCAGTCGAAGAGTCGGACGCAGCGATGTTCGTCGAGGCGGACGAGAAGCACGTCTGAAGTGCCAGAGATGACCGACGCTGATGCACCGCGCGCAACGTCGCGCTATACGCGTGAACTGACTGCGGCGGTTCTCGCCCCTCTGGCCGTTTGGATCATCGGCTGGTCGCACGCATTCGTCTTCGACGCAGCGATCGCGCTCATCGCCATCCTCGCTCTCCACGAATTCCTGGCCCTCGGTTCACGCAAGGGCTACGACATGCCGGTCGTTCTCTGCATGCTCGTCACACTGTTCATCATCGCGGCGTTCATTCTGGAGAGTGTCTCCGTGGAAATGGGGATGTTCGTGACACTGCTCGTCATTCCGGCGTCGTATGTCTTCCGCAAAAGCAGCATCGAAGAGGCGTTGCCCGCGAGTGCGATCGCGGTACTGGCCACGATGTACGTCGGGATGCTGGCCGGGTCGATGATCCGGCTGCGCAACGATTTCGCCGAGGGCCCGAAGCTGGTGTATTTTCTGGTGCTGGTGGTGTGGCTGGGCGATGCCGGCGCGTACTACGTCGGCAAGAAATTCGGCAAGCGCAAACTGTCGCCGCGCATCAGCCCGAACAAAACCGTCGAAGGTTTGTTTGGCGGTGTGGCGATGGCGGTGATCACCGCCATCGTCATTCATTTCACTTTCTTCCCCCAGTTCCCTCTGGTTCACGCGATCGTCGTCGGCATCGTGCTTTCGATCACCGGCGTGATCGGCGATCTCGCGGAGTCGATGTGGAAGCGATCGGCGGCGGTGAAAGACTCCGGCACGCTCATCCCCGGCCACGGCGGATTTCTGGACCGTTTCGACTCGATTCT
>DASXRT010000217.1:0-26675 GCA_036506455.1 Thermoanaerobaculia bacterium | reverse complement strand
GGATTTGATCGCCTCTTTCTTTTCCTCCGGTGGCGCGGGCGGCGGCGTTCCACCTTTTAGTTCGCGCGGTTTTGCTGCTTCAGCCTGTACTTCGCCTTTCAATTCCCGAATGACTTTTCCGTCGGGGCCGAGGAAAGCGAGAGAGACTTTGGTGCCGGGCTTCTGATCGTGGAGGAGGAAGTCGATGATGACGCCGTTCGGCGGATTCGTTCCATCGGTGCGCGCCGCCCCACCCCCACTACCCCGCCGCCCCCCGCCCTCCATCCGCCAGGTCAGCGCGGGAGTGAACAGATGCAGCGGCTTCGACGCCAGCTCGGCGGTGAGCTGGCGCAGCGGCTCAAGGTTGTCGAGCATCCAGAAGCTGCGGCCGTGCGTGGCCAGGATCAGCGCGTCGTCGTGCACCAGCATGTCGTGGATCGGCACGATCGGCAGCTTCAGTTGCAGCGACTGCCAGTGCGCTCCATCGTCGAACGAAGCGTAGATTCCGCGTTCGGTACCGGCGAAGAGCAACCCGCGCCGCTTGGAATCGGCACGAATGACTCGTGTGTATTCGTTTGCTGGAATACCGTCGGTGATTTTCGTCCACGTCTTACCGTAGTCACTCGTTTTGTACAGGTACGGACGGAAATCGTCCCCCTTATACATCGTCGCGGCGAGGTACGCCGCCCCCTTATCCGTCGGGCTGGCGTCGATCTCGTTGATCATGATCCATTCGGGCAGACCTTTCGGCGTGACGTTGTCCCAATGGCCGCCGCCGTCGCGCGATACGTGCACGAGACCGTCGTCGGAACCGACCCACAGCACACCTGCCTCCACCGGCGATTCCGCGGCCGCGAAGATCGTTCCGTAATACTCGACGCTCGTGTTGTCCTTTGTGATCGGGCCGCCGCTCGGCGCCATTTTCGTCTTGTCGTTGCGCGTGAGATCGGGACTGATCTGACGCCAGCTCGCGCCGCCGCTTGTCGTCTCGAGAAGATATTGCGAGCCGGCGTAGAGCTTGTTGGCGTCGTTCGGCGAAAAGAAGATCGGGAAGTTCCATTGGAAACGGTGCTTGAGCTCCGCGTCGCCGGCGCCCATCGGATTGTTCGGCCACGGATTGACGTCGCGAACCTCGCCGGTGCGGTGATTCACGATCGTCAGCAGACCGCCATACGATCCGCCGTAAACCACATCGGGATTCTTCGGATCGGCCACGATGTAGCCGCTCTCGCCGCCGGCGGTCGGCTCCCAATCGCGCGGACCGATGCTCGCGCCGCTCGTGCGATGGCGGATGCGCACCGCGCTGTTGTCCTGTTGCGGTCCGAGGATGCGGTAGGGGAAGGCGGTGTCGACGGAGACGCGGTAGAACTGCGCCGTGGGCTGATTGTTCTGCAGCGTCCAGTTCGTACCGCCGTCGGTCGTGACATTCACGCCGCCGTCGTTGGCTTCGATCATCCGCTTCGGATCGTTCGGCGCAATCCAGAGATCGTGGTTGTCGCCGTGCGGCGTGGAAATGGCGGTCCAGGTCTTTCCGCCGTCCTTCGTCCTGTGGAAGCGGACGTTGGCGACATACGCGGTATCTTCGTCGCGCGGATCGGCGTAGATCCGCGTGTAATACCAGGCCCGCTGGCGCAGATCGGCGGACTCGCTCGTCTTCAGCCACGTGTCGCCGCCGTCGCGCGAGCGAAAAACTCCGCCCTCTTTCGCTTCGACGATCGCCCACACGTTTTGCGGATTCGACGGCGAGATGCTCACGCCGATGATGCCGAGAGTTCCTTTGGGCATGCCTTTGTTGCGGGAGAGCTCTTTCCACGTGTCGCCGCCATCGCTCGACTTCCACAGCGCCGAGCCTTCGCCGCCGCTGTCGAAGAAATAGGCGCCGCGCCGGAAGCGCCACGTCGACGCGTAGAGGATGCGCGGGTTCGACGGATCCATCGCCAGATCGACCGCGCCGGAATCGCGATTGATGAAGAGAATGCGCTCCCACGTCTTGCCGCCGTCCTTCGATCGATACACGCCGCGCATGTCGTTCGGACCGAAGGCGTGGCCCATTGCCGCGACGTAGACGAGATCGGCATCAGCCGGATGCACGCGGATGCGCGCGATGTGCTGCGAGTCGTCGAGACCGATCTTCGTCCAGGACTTGCCGGCGTCGGTCGACTTCCACATTCCTGCTCCGGGCGAGACGTTTCCGCGGATGGTCTCTTCGCCCGTGCCGGCGTAGACGACGCTCGTGTCCGACGGCGCCACGGCGACCGCGCCGATGCTGCCGCCGAAGAATCCATCCGAGACCGGTATCCAACTCTGTCCGCTGTCGGCGGTCTTCCATACGCCGCCGCCGGAAGACCCGAAGTAGTAAACGCTCGGTTGCCCGGCGATGCCTTCCACCGCCGCGGCGCGGCCGCCGCGATAGGGGCCGACTTCCCGCCACTGCAATCCCTTGAGCAGCGAGGCATCCTGAGCATACGCAGACACGGTCCACAGCAGAACGGCAACAACTCGCAAAACGCGCGGCATGCACTCTCCTCCGAGCGCACATGTTTATCATCCCTGAGCGGAAATGCGAAAGATCTGGACGGCCGCGTGGAAGATCGGACTCTTTCTGCTCGTCTGGGCGGCGTTCTATGTGCCGCTCTTCATTCCGGTTGCGTTGCGCGGCGGGCTCGAGACGCCGTTCGTTCGTCTCTATGCCGAAGTGACCGGAGCGGCGACGATCCTCGCCGCCGCGTGGATCCTGCAGCGCTTCGTCGATCATCGGTCGCTGATGTCGCTCGGATTTGCGCCACACCATGCGGCGCGTGATCTCGGTGCCGGCTTGATCATCGGCGCAGCGATGATGGCCTCGTGCATCGCCATCTTCATGATGGCCGGATGGGCGCGCTGGTTGTCCGCATCCATTTCTCTGATGGCACTCTGGCCGGGCGCTCTGTCGATGATGGCGAACACGATCACGCAGGAAGTCCTCGTGCGCGGTTATGTCCGGCAGACGTTCGAGCGCGAGTTCGGCGTGCGCAGCGCGATCCTTTTGTCGGCCATCTTTTTCGTGGTGCTCCACGCCGGTGCAATTCGCCTTCCCCTCCCGGCCCTGAATCTCTTTGCCGCCGGCCTGCTCCTCGGCGCCGCGTATGCAGCGACGTCGAATCTGTGGCTGCCCATCGGCATTCACTTCACCTGGAACTTCCTTCAGGGTCCTCTCCTCGGACTCCCGGTGAGCGGGCAATCCCTATCGTCGGGATGGCGCACGGTGGAAGTGAAGGGACCGCCGGCATTCACCGGCGGTTCTTTCGGAGTGGAAGGTGGACTCGTCGCGCTCGTCATCACAACCATCGCTGCCGCGATCACGGCTTCGCGAATCGCACCCGATGATTCTTCGGATCGAACGTGACGACGAGATTTCTTAGAAAGCGCGAGCCGACGTTGCCGATGGGGAAGATCTCGACGAAGTCGAGGCGAGGATTGGTGAGGACGATGTCTCCGACGCGCACATCGCCCTTCAGCGCGGCGCCGTACACGTCAAACGAGTTGCTGACCGTTCGAGCGTGGCCGACGACGCGCGGCTCTTCCGACAGCGACAGACTTTTCGCCGCGTTGAGCGGCAGCGTTACCTCCGCCGGGCTTCCGCTGTCGATGTCGGCTTTGAACTTCTGGCCGGCCACGTCGATCTCGATCGTTGGAACGCCATGTTCCGCGGTGTACGAAAGCACTCCGTCGCCCGCGGGAAGAGTGCCGCCGCGAAGCTCGAACTTCCAGTTCGGATAATCGAACGTCACGAGCAGGCTGTTGAAGAGATTCAGTCCGATGATCCCGTCGGCCTCCGCGCGTTGCGCGGCGTCGCCGATGGCGACGTTGACCTGACCGAAGTGCGCCGAGCCGACGTCGACCGATTCCGCCTGGGCGAATTTCATCGTGCGGGTGTTCTTGCCGCTCGGGTCGCCGCCAACGATTTCGCCCTGGATCGGCAGTCCGAGTTGCTCGGCGAGCGCGGAGCTGATTTGCATATTGCCGCCGAATCCGGTGTCGATCGCAAATCGATAAGGACCCTTATCGTTGATCTTCGCTTCGATGATGGGAAGATGTCCCTGCATCGTCCAGGAGAGTTGCACGGGTCCGCGGATCAGGACTTCGCCGGGAGGTTCAGGTCGTACCATTCGACGACCGGTTTGTGCGACCCGGAATGACTTGGCAACGGTTTCCGCCGCCGGCGGATCGTAGTTCGACAAGACGACGAGCGTATACGTCGGCTCCATCTCCAGAACGGCGTTGATTCCCGGCGCACCGCCGGCGACAGCGAGACTCTGTCTTGAATGGAGCAGCCAATCAGTCCACTTCTTCGGAGTGAGCTTGTTTGCGACAAGTGCTTTCGTGAATCGAACGAGATCTTCTGCGGTCGAGTAACCGCCGCCCGCCGAGCTTCCACGGGCCGGAAGCGTGTCCTTGTTGCTCTGCCGCTCCGGAGGCGGCCCCTCGGGGCCGCGCTTTGTCTGACCGACAGCGCGATTCGCAACCTGCTCGTCGATCGCGAACGAATCCGTATCCTTCATCCCTGCCGGCTTGAAGATGTGCTCGCGAACGTAGTCGTAATAGCTCCGGCCGCTGATCCGCTCGATGATCAAGCCGAGGATGATGTAGCCGGCATTCGAATAGCGTTGATCAGCGCCCGGCTCGAACTCGAGCGGCTTGTCGGCGAAGAGCGGCAGGTAGTCGGAGAGCTTGCGAAGCGACGATCGCGCGCCGAAGAATCGATCTCCGAAGATGTCGCCGAGTCCGGAGCGATGCTCGATGAGTTGCCGGATCGTGATCTTGTCCGCGATCGGTGATGGGTAGTCGGGAAGATGTTTGCGGATCGTGTCATCGAGCGACAGCTTTCCCGCCGCGGCGAGCTGCGCGATGGCCACCTGCGTGAAAATCTTGTTGATCGAGCCGAGGTTGAATTTGGTGTCGATGCGGTTGGGGAGATCGCGCGAGGGATCGGCCATTCCGTACGCTTTCGACAGAATCGGTTTGCCGTCCTTGACGAGCAGGACGACACCGGAGAACTGATCTTGCGCCGCGGCGCGTTCGACCGCTGCGGTGAGCGATGCGACGTCCTGCGCGGCGACGGTCGACGCGCAGAGTAAAAGAGCGACGATGATCTGCTTCATGAATGCCTCCTGCTCCGAACTTACGAGGCAGTTGTGAAGCGCTCATGAAGAGAGAGGCAACGTAAACGAAAACGTCGAGCCGGCGCCGGGTGTGCTCTCCGCCCAGACCCGTCCGCCGTGCGCGGCGACGAGCTGCTGCACGATCGAGAGGCCGAGTCCGGCGCCGCCGGTGTTGCGCGAGCGCGACGCATCGACGCGATAGAAGCGATCGAAGATTCTCGGCAACTCTTCCGGCGGAATCCCCGAACCGTGGTCGATCACTCGAATGACCGCTTCTTTCTCATTGCGCTGCCAGTCGATGCGCACTTCGCCCGGCTTCTGCGTGTGCGTGACCGCATTGCTGAGCAGGTTCGTGATTATCTGGACGGCGCGGGTGCGGTCGGCCCGGACGATCACGGCGGCGTCGCCATCGACGACGATTGTTACGCCGCGCTCGCACGCGCTCATCTCCATCGCCGCGGCGGCGCGTCGCGCCAGCGCATCGACGGCGATCGGCTCCGAATCGATCTCCAGCCGGCCAGCGTCGGCGAGCGCGAGATCCTGCAGGTCTTCGACGAGCCGCGCGAGATGCATCGTCTCCTCATGCAGAGACGCGAACCGTTCCCTCGTCGGTTCGACCAGTCCATCCTGAATCGATTCGAGCTCGCAGCGAATGTTCGTGAGCGGCGCGCGCAATTCGTGCGCGACATCGCTGACCATGCGCCGCCGCACTTCTTCATTTCGATCGACCGCTGCGGCCATAGCGTTGAAGCCGCGCGCGAGCTCGGCGAGCTCTTCGCCGCCGGAAGGATCGACACGCACAGACAGATCGCCCGCTTCCATCCGCCTCGTCGCGTCAGTCAAGCGCTCGATCGGTACTGTAGTCCATCGTGCGATAGCCACCGCCATGAGCACGCCGAAGATCGCAGCGGTGGCAAACGTCCAGAACAGCCATCGATCGAGCGAACGAGTCTGGGGCAAGGGCGGCGCAAGAGCGCGCGGCGGAAGGATGAAGAGAAGTCCGGCGACGCTTCCATCGCTGTCGCGGAGGATGACCTGTGGTCCGCGGATCATTTCCCGAACCTTCCCGTCCGGCCGCTCGCTTTCCACTTCCAGCGCGTTTCTCGCCGTCAGATGGGGGCGAATACTCGCGGGAGATGCGGCGATGAATCGCTGTCCGGCATCGAACAGGACAACTCGCGATCGTGCGGAACGTGCGACCTGATCGAGAACCGGCTGCACGCCGTTCCACGATCGTTTCGCGCGATAGAAATCCCGCAAGACCTCTGCGGCATGCAGCAGACGGCCGCTTCGATCCTCGATCTCGAACTTGCGGATCTCGTAGTGCACGACGCCGGTGGAGATCACGGCGATGCTTCCGATCGTGATCGCGAGGAGCGCGGCCACCATGGCGATCAACCGGCCGCGTAACGTGCGTAAGGGATGCATCGTGTCACGCCACGAACTTGTAGCCGATTCCGAAGACCGTGGCGATGAACGGCGACCCGATCTTCTTCCTCAGGTTCTTGATGTGCGCGTCGATCGTGCGGTCGAGACCGTCGAAGTCATCACCGATGGCCAGCCGCACGAGCTCGTCGCGGCGAAACACGCGACCCGGTACGCGAGCCATGGACAGCAGCAGGCGGAACTCCGTCGCTGTCAGCGTGATCGCTTCTCCATCGATTGTGACTTCGCAACGGGCGGGGTCGATCGTCAGCGGCCCGGCGGACACGCGTTCGGATTTCTCCGCGACCACGGCGCGGCGCAACACCGCGTCGACGCGCGCCACCAGCTCGCGCGGACTGAACGGCTTCGTCAGATAGTCGTCGGCGCCGAGGGAGAGTCCGGCGAGCTTGTCGTGCTCGGTCGAACGAGCGGTGAGCATGATGATCGGCACGTTCGACGTCTCGCGCAACGCCCGGCAGACTTCCAGGCCATCGACCTCCGGCAGCATGACGTCGAGAACGATGAGATCGGGCTCGAAGGTCCGCGCCAGCTCCAGTGCCCGCGCGCCATCGAGAGCGGAAGCGGTCGTGTAACCCGCATGGGCGAGATAGCGATCGACGCTCTCGCAGACTTTGGTATCGTCATCGACGATGAGGACACGTCTCACATGCTCATCGTAAGAGCAGTTGTGAATTCCGTATGAAGACGCCCCACTACTCGGTGATCACCCGCATCCGCTTGAACGTCACCCGCCCCTCGAGCTTGGGCGGGACTTCGCGTCCGTTCGCGTCAAGTGGGGCGCGTGGCACGAACCTGATGTCGACTTGCTTCGGCGAAGCGGCCAGCACCCGTTCCGCCGCAGCGTCGATGGGGAATGCCTGCACGAATTCGCCTTGATGCATCTCCGCGCCGAACGGCGCGACGTTGCCGACGTAGTGCGGGCTTTTCGGATCGGGAGGCGCCGTCGCCGGCAGGCCGATGTAAACCTCGTAGATGATGCCCGGCGGCGCGGTGACTTCGATCCCCTCCAAGCGGAGGACGAGCGAGCGCTTGGGATCTTTCGCCACTTGCAACATCCGGCCGGAGGCAGTGGCATCGATCGGAACCGAAACCGTCGCCGGTTGCTCGCCCAGAGTCAGCGGCTGTTCGCGCCGCATCAGCGTGACGGCCGCCACATTCAGAACAGGGAACGGGAACGTCGTGATGAATGGGCCGCACTTCTGCGTCGGAACGGCCGGTACGCCCTGGTAGGAGTAGCCGAGCTGTGGCAGAGCGTTGATCACGCCGCTGACCTTTTTGGCGACCGTCGCCCCGGACGGATCGAAGAACTGGAACGATTGATTGCACCACGTTGCGACATTCGGGTCGGCGCGTCCGCCCCCGGTCGTGAGCCAGAGGTCCCACAGGCGGTCGATGTTCGCGTGATGCAGCCAGAAGATCGGATCGCGCGCCGCGGTACCGAACGATCCCATCCATCCTCCGATCGCCACGTGGACCGAATCGTGCGGACGGCTTTCGAGCTGACCATGTGGTGACGCGCCGTGGTTGGGTGCAGTGAGCGTTTGGCTGCCGAAACTCGCCGCCGAACCGGTGGGACCGGTGAAGTTCGTGAAACTGAATGCCGTCGTGTAATCCACCGTCGACGGCGTCAGCATGCCGCCCGCGTTCAGAGTAGCGTTGCGCGCAGACACGTAGAGCGCGTTTCCCACCGTAGGTGTGCGGAACATCGACGGCAGCGCGCGCTGCGTCGGATCGCTGTAATCCCAGAATGGCAGAGCGAAATTTGGGTCGCCGGAGAACTTACGGATGGCGAGCTCGAAATACCACAGATACATGCGATGCCACGGCAGGAACCACCAATGACCGTGCTGGCACGTGTTCCACAGCGGATTGCTCCCGCTCGGCGGTATCGGGCCGATGCCGTGGATGTTCGCCCAGGCGTTCCAGTTGAGCGGGTTGCCGGCGGGCAGGGCCTTCATCGCCGCAATCCCCTTCTTGTAGGAGACGATCGTCGGACTGGCCGCGGTGAGACCTTTGACGTTCGGCCGGACGTAGGCCGCGAACGCGTCCTCAGTGACGCCGAGGAAATCGAGAATGGGACCGGAAAAGAGCGCGAACGATGCCGCGACTCCCGACTTCTTCAGAAAGTGCCGGCGCGTGGAGCGAGTGAGGGACATACATTCCTCCTTCGTCTTGTAGATCGGTCGTTCCCTTTGGAAGGATGGACGTAATATAGGACCGGGAAGGCCTGAAGTCACTCGGCAATGAGGCGAAGCCGCTGAAATCGGATCGTTCCGTTGCTTTCCGACGCCGGGACGAACCGGATCGTCAGCCTCGCCGGACCTCGTGCCAGCGCCGGCTCCGCCGCCGCGTCGATGGGTACGGCGGCGATGAATTTCCCGTTCTGCTCCTCGGCGCCGTAAGTCGCCAGCGTGCCGGCCAGGATTCTTCCGACGTAGACCTCGTACACGGCGGGTGAACCTTCGACCCTGATCCCTTCCACTCGCAGCATGAGCGTCCGCTTCGGGTCACGGGCGACGGCCAGCGCGCGTGCTCGCTGCCGGCCGAGGTCGAGGATGACTGAGACGGGCGCGGAGGCCAGCACCACAGGACGCTGGCGGATGGCGATCGCGCGTGTGCTGGAAGCGTTCACGTTCACGGCGCAGGATAGGAAGAGCAGAGAGCCGAATTGAAGGATGAGATATCTCACGCCCACTGAGCAACACCGATTTCCGGCGTGGCAGTCCCGGAGTCTTTACATGCTAGGCTCCTCCCCGTGAGGCGAAGACGAAAGCCCGAATCGGGACGCCCCTCACTCTTCTTCATCATCACCATGATCCTCGGCGTTCTGCTTCTCTTCTGGATCTTCGCGCAACTGATCACCCGGCCGATGACGCCACCGAAGCGGACCGCGCTCGAGGGTCACTCCAGGCGCGGGATCGAATGTCCCGCTCTAGCGACGCTCGACCTTGGTGAGCCTTACCAGCGAAGCTGGTTCAACGAGTCTCGCCGGCCTCCGTGGACCCGCATGGTGTCGTGAGATCACCGTGGCCGATGCAGCGTAGTGCAAGACGAGGCGGAAGCGCCGGGCCAACGAACGGCATGCGGTCGGCTGCTGCGAACAGTTAGCCGGGGCCAGATGAGTGACCACAACTGTGAGCACGCGTTATTGGACGGCCGGCGCTTACAGACTCGGATTTTCTTGCGCCTGCCACGAGGGGGTTTACCAACCTGACGTAGATCGTGTCGTGGTTTCCTGCTGCAGCGCGCTAGCCCGTCAGAACATCCGGAGGCGAGTAAGTCATCTTGATGTGTACTAAGTGCAACCCATCGCATCGCACGGCGGCGCTGCCCAACTCGGCACAGCCGACGCGGCTCCCTTCGTGGCTCGGCGCTTGTCCGACGACTTTGCGCTACGGAGAGCGAAATCGCGCAACGCCCGCGGTTTGCCACGCCCATTGGCGAGCGCGCGCAATCTCAGGTGCTTTTCGTAACAGCGCGTCTTCAGACCACTTCGATGCATTCAGTACGTCGCTAGCCATGCGAGCGACGCGAGTGCGTTGGAGTTCGACATACTCTGCGTGTGCCATTTTCTTCATGACGTAGCGTCGTCGTTCGATCCATTCGCGATCGTCGAACACGTTCCGCATTCACTCCAACCGCAGGATCGAATCTCCGCTGCCGTTGTCGATCGAAAGGACGAACACGCTGGCCGCACCGTTGCCTTCGATGACCTGAAACTGCAATTGAACGTTGTGCAGCGTTCCGAACCTCTCGCGCGAGACGCCGAGAATCGACGTCATGCCGTCATCGATGAACAACGAGCCGTAGGCGGGGACGTCATAGACGTTGGATGCATAGGTCGAGACGACGGATCGGCCATCGGAGAAGAGAATCGTGGCCAGCACTTTGATCCGCTCTCCCGCGACTTCGGCGATGCCGAAGGAAGCGCGCAGCGTTCCCGGGCTGCGCGCGGCGATGACCGAGGGCGTGGCCGCCTCGAGGTTGGCGAATTGCTGCAGTTGTCCGAGTCGAAGACCGGATGACGCGGCGAGCGCGGGAAGACCTGTTCCCAATCCCGCCGACGACGAGGTGCGTCCGGTCACGGTCATGTTGCCGCGCGACGGTGAGATGACGAGGTAGCCGGACGAGCCGCGCCGGCCGAACCGCGTGGCGATGATGTCCGTCAGCTCGAGCGTCTGCCGCGGCTCGATCGTCAGCGGCTGATCGAACGTGCTGCCGCTCGATTCGAAGTAGCGCAGCGTTCCGATCGCCGTGTCGGAGCCGCCGTTGAAGATCGTCACGTCCGTTCTCGCCGGCGCGTCATCCCCCGCGGCGTGACGAACGGCGCGACGACGTCCGGCGCCCGCCGCACTCTCACTCCTCACAAAAGGAATTCGCAGGTCGTCACCTGACGAGAGGCCGAAGAAACGGCGCCAGTCGACGACGGCCCATGAGTCGCCGCTGCTCTGATCGCGGATCGTGGCGTAGGCCACGATGCGTCCCGACGATCCATTGTCGTTCTTTACGATCGCGGTGACGGCGCCGGCGGGGACGGCGTCGGTCAGCTCGCGAAGCCGGAAGCCATCCACGGCGATGCCGTCCAACGGCGCACCGACGCGCGCACCGGCGGCGTCGATGAACTCGATGCTGGCGCTGGCGAGCGATCCGGTCGTCTCCTGCACGTACAAATCGCCGCTCATCGTGGCGCTTTTTCGCACGCCGGTGAGGACGAGCTGTTCGCCCGGTGCGGCGGCGCGATCGGAACGGAAGATCGGAATCGCGGTGCCGGCGGTTCCACGAGAGCCGGCGACGTTCAGCAGATTGGCGTGCACGAGAAGTTTGTCCCAGTCTCGCGTTCGGAGCTGGATCGTGCCCGATCCTTCACCCGCGAACACGCTGCTGACGACGCTCGCGAGCTGCACCGACTGATTCGTGGCGACGGGAGCGATCGTGGCGACGGATACCGATGGGGTCGCGCTGCCGAAGTACATGCGCAGATCCGTGAGGCTGCCGATGCCGAATGAGTTCGTGAGTGACACGTCGGAGATGTAGGAGCCGCCTGCGCGAACGAGATTCGCCACACCCGGAATGAACCGCGCGACCTCGCCGGTGGTGAGCGGTGGGATCGTGCCGGGAGCGACCGCCGGCTTCGTCGTGTCGACGACGGATACGATCGTGATCGAGACGTTGGGCGATGTCGTATCGCTCGGTCCGACGAGGCCGGAGACGTAGACGAGCTTCAGGTTCGCCGTGAGGGCTCCGCTCGCCGCCGGTTTCTTTCTCCGGTCGATGGTGAACGTCACGTCGCGCGACGCTCCCGGGTCGATCGTAATGAGCGTCGTCGGCGCGATGAGCCACGGCTCGTCGGACACGGCGATGCCGGAGAGCGCCGCCGTACCGTTGTTTGTGAACGTCACCGTCACTGTCGATGAGCTGTTCGCATCACCGTTGGCATCGACGCGGCTCCTGGATGTGCTAGCGATGGCCGTTCCGGCCGGCGGCGTCGTGGAGAGAAGTCGGACGGGAATCGTGAGTGCGCTCGGCACGCCCGTTCCCGATGGAATCGACGATCCGTCGTAACTTCCCGGCGGCTGCGGAATCGCGGTGAGGGTGACCGTCTGGCTCTGCCCGCCGCCGAGCGTGAACGTGATCGGCGCCTGTGTGAAAAACGCGCCCTGTTGCGTCAGTGTGATCGTGGTGGCGACATCGCCGCTGTTCGAGAGCACGAAACTGTCGGTGGTCGCTGTGGCGCCCGTCTGCACGAGACCAGACGGCGCGGTCGTCATCTCGACGAGCGGCGGCAGGATCACCGTGGCGCCTGTCGTCGTACTTGCAGCCGGCGCCGGATCGCTGATGATCGTGTTCTGCTGCAATCCGTGCGGATGGGTCACGGCGCGCACTTCAATCGTGTATGCCGTCGAGGCTCGCAATCCTCGAACGATCGCAGAGTCGATCTCTTTGCTCGACGTCGTCGTGACAACGCTCGATCCGCCGCCCGTGAAGGTGATGCGGTAACCGCCTTCATCGGATGAATAGGGGATACGCGTCCAGTGCACGATCGCCGAGCGGTCGGTGACATCGGAGACGTTGATCGCCGACGGCGGGAGCGTCTGCGTGCCCAACCAATCCGCGCCATCCTGCTTGCGATTCAGAAAGTCGCGCAGCGCGGTGTTGCTCGTCGTGATCGCGTTGAAGCGGAAGTCGGAGAGGTTATCGATCAGATTCGTGAGGTTCAGCAGTGAGGCCGGCGCATCGCCGCGAAACTGATTGTTGGCGAGGTTGATCGTGCGCAGTTGCGTCAGCCGTCCGACGTCTGCCGCGATCGCGCCCGTGAGGCGGTTCCCGCCGACCGAGAACGACGTGAGGCTCGTCAGGTTGAACAGCGTCGCCGGGACAGTGCCTTCGAAATGATTGTTCGTCAGCAGAAGCTGATCGAGATGCGAAAGCTGGCCGAGGTCCGCGGGGATCGGGCCGGAGAGGTCGTTGTCGTCGACGCGAAGGATCGTCAGGTTCGTCAGCTTCCCGATTCCCGCAGGCAGCGTCCCCGTGAGCGAGTTGCCGAAGACACTGAGATTCTCGAGCTTCGTCAGATTCTCGATCGCCGGCGGAATCGGTCCGGTCAATCGATTGCCGCGGAGATCGAGGAACGTCAGCTCGGTCATCCGCATCAGCTCCGGCGGAATCGTCCCGGAAAGCGCATTGCCGCCCAGAAGAAGGAGGCGCATCTTCGTGAGATCGCCGAACGAGGAGGGAATCGTTCCGGAGAGCTGATTTTCGAAGACGACGAACGTCTCCAGGTCGCGGAGTTGGCCGAGCTCCGGCGGAATCGGACCGGTAAGCCTGTTTCCTGCCGCTTCGAATGCGATGAGCTTCGTCAATTGGGCGAGCTCGCGCGGAATCGATCCGGTCAATTGGTTCGAGCCGAGAGCGAGCGTGCGCAGGTCCGTGAGACGGCCGAGTGGCGATGGGATCGAACCTGAGAAACGGTTCTGCGAAAGAACGAGATATTGAAGCTTCGACAGATCGCCGAGCTGCGGTGGAAGCTCACCGTCGAGCGCGTTGCTCCCGGCGTCGAGACTCATCAGGTTGCGGAGCTGTGTCAGTTCGACAGGCAACGGCCCGGTGAAGCCGTTGCGGTCGAGCGACAGCGATTGGAGATTGCCGAGATTTCCCAGCTCCTTCGGCAGTGGACCGTTCAGATTGTTCGCGCCGACCGACAGCGCTTCGAGATTCGTGAGCGATCCGAGCTCGGACGGCAGCGGTCCGGTGAGTCGATTGATCTGAAGAAACAGACTGCGCAGCGTGGAGATCTGTCCGAGCTCCGGCGGGATCGATCCGGTGAGCTGGTTGTCGTTGAGCTGCAGCTCGACGAGACGCGGCAGTTGCCCGAGCTCCTTGGGGATCGAGCCGCCGATCTGATTGAAGCTCAGCGAGAGCGTCTCCACTTTGCCGAGTCGTCCGAGCTCCGGCGGAATGGGGCCGGTGAGGAGGCCGCCGTTGATGCTGAAGAACGTGACGCTGGCCAGATTGCCGAGCTCCGGCGGGATCGATCCTGTGAGCTGATTGTTGCCGAGCGCGAAGAACGTCACGCTCGTGAGCTGGCCGAGCTCGCGCGGGATCGATCCGCTGAAGCGATTCTCATACAGCTCGAGACGGTCGAGTTTCGTCAGGCTGCCGATCTGCGGCGGAATCGCGCCGCCAATCGCGTTGGTGAACAGCGTCAGCTCGCGCAGGTCGGGAAACGCGCCGATCTGCGGCGGCAGCGAACCGGAGAGATTGTTGTTCGGCAGCGAGATCGTGAGGACGGTTGTCGCTCCCTCATCGCATCGGACGCCGAACCACGTGCACTCCGTTCCCGCGCCGCCCAGCCAGTTCGTGCGGTTGGTCCAGGCCGGACCGTTCGTGGAGTTGTAGAGCGCGACGAGCGCATCGTGCTGCGCTGCCGGAATGGCGGCAGACATGCTGCTCGCCACGAGCAGCATGGCCGCAGCGACACCTTGTTTCATCATGGAACGATGGATTCAATATGGCGCGTATGGACGCGGCGCGCCACTACGGGACGGTATCAACGAGATGTCTTTATCGTGACAAATCCTGGGTCCTCTGGAATGTCCTCACGAGGAGCGATCGTCGGGAGCGCTCGCTTTCGCGTGGTCGATCTTGCGCTGCGCCCGCTTTTCAGCCTTCGCGGCCTGTCGCTCTCTCTTTTTCTGTTCCCTTTGTTTCTTCGTTACCGACGGTCGTGCGTTGCCCAAGCCCACCTCCTACGATGCCAGGATGATGCTACCACTCCATAAAGGATGAAGGATGAAGGATGAAGGATGAAGAACGAAAAAACTCATCCTTGATCCTTCAATGCTACCGGCCACTCCGCGAATCGACGAGCGAGCGCAGATCGGGAAACCGACGGAAGAGCGTCGTCAAGGCGATCTGCGCTTCCAGGCGTGCGAGCGGTGCGCCGACGCAGAAGTGAGCCCCCATGCCGGACGTGACATGCCGCCTCGGCTCTCGTGTGACGTGGAGAGTGTCCGGATCACGAAACTGCGATTCGTCGCGGTTGGCCGATCCGAGGGCGGCGAGCACGAGCGCGCCGCGCGGTGTGGCGAAATCCGCCGGGCCCAAGTAGCGCAATAGTTCTTCGGTTCCCGATTGCGCCAGCGCGGCGTCGCTCAGCATCAGCTCGCGCTGCTGCGGATGCTCCATGAGAGTGAGTGCGCCGCCGGCAATGAGATTCGTCGTCGTTTCGTAGCCTCCCAGAAGGAGAAGACCGATCATGCCGGTCAGCTCGTTCTCACTGAGCCTGTCGCCTGCTTCCTCGGCACGGATGGGAAAGTCGAGAGCGGCGCCAGAGCCTCCAGCCGCGACCCACCGCGCAAGGCGCGTCTGTCGCGCTGCGGCACTCCGGGCAATTCGCCGATGATCGCGAGAGGGAGCGCCAACGCGAATCCGCGGACGAGATCCATGCCTTCTTTCGGCACCGCACGATCCAGCAGATCGTCAAGACCGTTTGAATCCGGTCGCGCATCTGCGCGACCACCGCGGGCGTGAACACCTTGTTGATCGAACTGGGGACCAACGGCATTCGCGATTCACTCGTTCGATTGCGCGGGCGCTTTCAATCCCCGCTCGATCAGCAGCGCCTCGACAATCGGGTCGCGGCCGCGGAAGGCGCGATACATTTCCGGCGCGTCCTGCGTGCCACCGCGAGAGAGGATCATCTCGCGGAAGCGCTGGCCGTTCTCGCGCGTCATGCCACCGCGCTCCTGGAACCAGTAGTACGCGTCGTCGTCGAGCACTTCGCTCCATAGATACGCGTAGTAGCCGGCGGAATAGCCGCCGCCCCAGATGTGCGAGAAATACGTCGTGTGATAACGCGGCGGAACTTCAGGCATGGCGATCTGGAATCGCTTCAACGCTTCGGGCTCGAATCGATTGACATCCTGCAACGCCGCGTCGGGCGGGAGGGTGTGCCAGGCCATATCGAGCAGCGCGGCGGCGAGATACTCCGTCAGCGCGAAGCCCTGATTGAACATGCGCGACTTCTTCAGCTTCTCCACGAGCGCCGCCGGCATCGGTTTCCCGCTCTTGTAATGCTTCGCGTAATTCGAAAACACCGACGGCTCCAGTGCCCAATGCTCATTGATCTGCGACGGGAACTCGACGAAGTCACGCGGCACGCTGCTGCCGGCCAGCGTCGGATATTTCACGTTCGAGAACATTCCATGCAACGCGTGACCGAACTCGTGGAACATCGTCGTGACTTCGCTGAACGTCAGGAGCGCCGCTTCGCCCGCGGCCGGCTTCGTGAAGTTCTCGTTGTTCGTCACCACCGGCCTGGTGCCGAGGAGGTGGCTCTGGCTGACGAAGCTGCTGGTCCAGGCACCGCCGGCTTTGTTCGATCGCGAAAATGGATCGAGATAAAACAGCGCCAGCGGTTTGCCATCGGCGTCGAACACTTCGAACACGCGCACGTCGGCCTGATAGACGGGGATGTCCTTCCGCTCTTTGAATGTGATTCCATACAACTTCGTCGCCGCGAAGAGGACGCCTTCGCGCAACACGCGATCGATCTCGAAGTATGGCCGCACCCGCGAGTCATCCACGTCGTACTCCGCTTTGCGCACCTGCTCGGTGTAGTACTGCCAGTCCCACGGCTCGATTTTGGATCCGGCCAGCTTCTGCATTCGCGCCGCCTGGTCGCGGGCCTTCGCCGTCGCCGCCGGAACGATATCGGTCATCAGCTTCAGCGCGTGCTCCGGTGTCTTCGCCATCTGTTCGTCGAGACTGAAGGCGGCGAATGTCGGAAAGCCGAGCAGCTTGGCCCGCTGCACGCGGAGTTGCGCGAGGCGCTCGACGATCGCGGTCGTGTCGTTCTCGCCGCCGTGATTCCCGCGCCGCGATGACGCGGTATGCAGTCGCTCGCGCAGAACACGATTCTTTAGATAGGTGAGGGGTGGTTGCTGCGTCGTGTTCTGCAGCGTGAGCACCCACTTACCCTTGAGGCCGCGGCTCTTTGCGGTATCGGCAGCGGCGGAGATGTCCGCCTCCGGCAACCCATCGAGCAGCGACTTGTCGTCGATGACGATGGCCGAGGCATTCGTGTCGGCGAGGACCTTGTTGCGGAAGTCGGTCGTGAGTTTCGACTGCTCTTTGTTGAGCGCGCGCAGCGTGGTCTTGTCAGCGTCGGCGAGCTGTGCGCCGGCGCGCACAAAGTCGCGGTAGTAGCGTTCGACAAGTTGCTTTGATTCGCCGTCGAGGAGCGAGGCGCGCTGGTCGTAGATCGCCTTCACGCGCGCGAAGAGTTTCGGATCGAGATAGATGGCGTCGCGATGCGCGGCGAGCTTCGGCGCTTCCTCCGACTGAATTTTCTGCAGCGTCGGATTCGTGTTCGACTGAGTGAGTCCGGAGAAGACGCGTTGCACGCGGCGCAGAAGGTCGCCGGTGCGCTCCATGGCCTCGATCGTGTTTGCGAATGTCGGTGCTTCGCTGTCATCGGCGATCTTCTCCACCTCGGCCAGCTCGCGCTTCATCCCTTCTTCGATGGCCGGCTGGAAATCGCTGTCCTTGATCTTGTCGAAGGGCGGCGCCTGATACGGCAGCGTGCTGGGAGTGAAAAACGGATTCGTGCTCTGAGCCGCGCCGATGGCCGCAGAGAGGGAAAACGCGAGAAAAAGACCGTGCATACGTGTCATGAGCGTGGCAGGATAACGCCAAACTTATGCGTAACGCGATCGTCATCGCCGCACTTCTCTGGATTCCCATCGCCGCTGCAGCGCCTCCGGACAAGCCGCACTATCCGGCCACAGCGAAACATCCGGTCTCAGAACGATATGGCGACACATCGTTCAAAGACGATTACCAATGGCTGGAAGATGCCGCCGATCCGGCCGTGCAGAAGTGGGTCGAGGAGGAGAATCGTCTGACGCGATCGATTCTCGATGTGGTGCCCGGCCGCGCGGCGATCGCGGCGCGCCTGACGAAACTGCTGATGGCTCCTCGTCTCGGATACTTCGCAGTGATCGAACGCGGAGGAAAGCTCTTCGCGCTGAAGTTTCAACCGCCCAAGGAGCAGTCGATGCTCGTCGTTCTCGACTCGCCGTCCGATCCGAACTCGGAGCGCATCGTGTACGACCCGACTGTTGCCGATGCGAAAGGTTCCATCTCCATCGACTTCTACGTGCCTTCGCTCGACGGACGTCGCGTGGCCGTATCGCTCTCGAGGAACGGCAGTGAAGACGGCTCGGTCCACATCTTCGATGTCGCGAGCGCGAAGGAGCTCGGCGACGTCATTCCGCGAGTCAACTATCCCACCGCCGGCGGCAGCGTGGCCTGGAACGGGGACGGTTCGGGCTTCTGATATACGCGCTATCCGCAAGGAGAGGAACGATCGAAGGAGGACATCAACTTCTATCAGCAGATCTGGTTTCACGCCCTCGGTGCGCCTGGCGCAGCGGACACGTATGCCTTTGGACGCGACTTCCCGAGAATCGCCGAGATTCAACTCACGACTTCTGATGACGGCCGCAACGTACTCGCCTCGGTGAGAAACGGCGACGGTGGTGAAGTGGCGCACTGGGTGCGCAACGACAGCGGAGCGTGGATGCAGGTGACGCAATTCGCCGATCAGGTGCGGCAAGCTGATTTCGGCGGCGACGGCGCGCTCTATATGCTCTCCCATCAGCAGGCGCCGAGCGGGAAGATCCTTCGCGTGATGATGAGCGATCCGAAGCTCTCGAGCGCGGAAGTCGTCGTCGATACTTCCAGACCTCCGGCGCCGCAGATTCCCGATGGGCTAAAACCGGCCGACAGAAATCCGGCGAAGCGAGGAAACGCCAAGCCGATGTCGATCGACGATTTCACCGCCGGGCGAAACGTCTTGTATGTCGCCATGATGTCTGGCGGTCCTTCCGATCTTCTCACCTTCAATCGTTCCGGCCAGCCTCTCGGCAAGGTCGCTGCTCCACCGGTCTCTTCGATCCTCGGTCTGGTGCGCGCGGGAGGCGACGATCTGCTCTTCCAGGCGGCCAGTTACACAACGCCGGCGACGTGGTATCGGTACGACTCGGCGAAGAAGAAAGCGGTGCCGGCCGCATTGCGCACGAGTTATCCGGCGGATTTCAGCGATGTGGTTGTGAAGCGTGAGTTCGCGACGTCGAAGGACGGGACGAAGATCCCGATCAACATTCGCTATCGAAAGGGGACGAAACTCGACGGAACCAATCCGACGATTCTCGGGGGTTACGGCGGTTACTCCATCAGCATTCGACCGGCGCCGTCGCTGGCCAGCCGTGTCTGGCTCAACGCCGGCGGCATCCTCGCCGACGCGAATCTGCGCGGCGGAGGCGAATTCGGCGAGACGTGGCACGAATCGGGGAAGATGTTGAAGAAGCAGAACGTCTTCGATGACTTCGCCGCCTGCGCGCGCTATCTCGTGGCGCGGAAGTACACGAGCCCATCGAAACTGGCCATCGAGGGAGGAAGCAACGGCGGACTGCTCATGGGCGCGGTCCTGACGCAACATCCTGAGCTCTTCCGCGCCGTTGTCTCACATGTCGGCATCTATGATGTGCCGCGATGGCTGCGTACTCCGAACGGCGTCTTCAACACGACGGAATTTGGCTCGCCGGACGATCCGCGGCAGCTCAGCGCGATGATGGCCTATTCGCCCTACCATCATGTCGTGGCGGGCACGCGCTATCCGGCCGTGCTTCTTCTGACAGGCGACAACGACGGGCGCGTCGATCCGATGAACTCGCGCAAGTTCGCGGCACGTCTTCAGGAAGCTAGCGGTTCAGCGAATCCGATCCTGTTGCGAACGACGTCGAAGGCCGGTCACGGCATCGGCACGGCGCTCACCGAGGCGGTGGCATTGCGTACGGACGTCTACGCGTTTCTGTGGAGAGAACTGGGACTGCGATAACCGCGTGGAGTGCGGCGGCTTGCCGCCGCCTTGAAGGCGGTCGCAAGCGACCGCACTCCAAGGCTACTTCCGGACGAAATGCATCCGTTCGACGCGCGCGGAGCCTTCGATCGGTGAATAATCCGCCTTCACGTCGATGCCGTTGACGTGTCCGTTCGCGTCGCGCGTGAAGCGCAGCAGATCTCCTTCATCGCTGACAAAGCCGTCGGCGTACGTCGGATCGAGCTTGTAGGAACGAACCGGCGAAATCTTCGCGCTCAGTTTTCCGGCGTCAGTGGAGACGACCCAGGTGGTCCCGACCTCGTCGCTGCTGTAAGAGCCGGCGTACTCGCCGAGCGGCGCTGGAGTCGGAGCGGCGTCGGGGACTTTGACGTACAGCGCTTCCGACTTGTGGATGTTGATCAAATGCAGCCCATCGTTGTCGAAGCGAAGCTCGGTCCGGGCCACGCGATATCGGTTTGGCTCGATGAATGTGAGCGCCGGGCCACTGCCGCCCGGCCGAAGTGCACCGCGCAGGACGTTGTCCTTTTCGATGATGCGGACGATCGCGTCGGTTTTTGGATCGCGATAGAGGCCGACGAGCGAGGGTTGCGGTGTTGCGGAGTTGTGCGGTTGCGTCGTGGGAGTGACAAAGAGTGCCGAGATTTTCTCTACGATGCCACCGGTTGGTGCGTCGCCGCGGTTGCACAACAATGCGATCGAGAGATCGTCCTTCGTCCGTCGGGTGAGGAACGCGCGCCAGCCGGCGGTCGCGCCGCCGTGGTAGACCTCGCCGTCGCCGACGAACAGGCCGAAGCCGTAATCGATCTTCGTTCCGCTGGCGAGAGTGGCCGGCGTCTGCATCATCTCCAGCATCGCCTTCCCGCCGATGGTCGCGGTGCGAAAGTTCTCGTTCCATCGCAGCAGATCGCCGACCGTGGTCAGCAGACAACAGTTGCCGTAGATGTTTTCGATGTCCATGTCGGCACTGTAGGTCTTCCCATCGGCGTCATAGGCCGTAGCGCGGCCCTTCACGACGCGCGTGTAATCGTCGCGCCAACTGCTGTGCGTCATGCCGAGCGGCGTGAAGATTCTCTCACGCGTGAAATCGGGGAACGACTTTCCACTCACGCGCTCCACCACGATCGCGGCGAGGTTGTAGCCGCTGTTGCTGTACGACCATTGGGTACCAGGTGCGAAATTCAGCTCACGCTGGCGGCTGAGCACATCGAGCACATGTGCGTGCGTGATGAGACGTGTGCCGCGTCGCCAGCCGGCCAGTCGCACGATCGTGCCCCAGTCGCGCAGACCGCTCGTGTGCGTCAGCACCTGACGGATCGTGATCGAGTCGGCGGAGTCGGGAAGCTCGGGCACGTACTTGCGCACGCGCTCGTCGAGTGAGAGCTTGCCGTCCTGAGCGAGAAGAAGTACGGCCGCGGAGGTGAATTGCTTCGTCACGGATCCCGCTTCGAAGATCGTCGAGGGCGTGATCGGGATGTCGTATTCGAGGTTGGCCATGCCGTACCCGCGTTCGAGAATGGTCTTGCCGCCACGCGCGATCCCCACGGCGCAGCCGGGTGATGAAGACGTCGCCTGATTGGCGAAGATCGCGTCGACGCGTGAGGCGACATCATCCTGGGCGATACACGGGATCGCGAAGATGATCAAGAGTGCTGCGATTCGCTTCATCGTTTGCTCTCCTTCAGCCGTTTCTCCAGCTCACGCACGATATCAGCAGCATCGACGTCCATCGCATCAGCGATGTGAATCAATTCGATGACGTCGAGGCGGCGGGTGCCGTTCTCGATCTTCGAAAGGTACGACGCCGGCAGATTCAGCCTGGTGGCGACATCGCTCTGCTTGAGCTTTGCGCGTTCCCGTGCGCGGACCAGCACTTCGCCGAGGATCACGAGCTCGCCGGCGAGCTTCGCTTTCGTGGAGACGCGGTCCTGCCCTCCGTGACGCGATTTCATTCGACGTGATAGAGGCGGATCGTCTTGCCGATCCGCTGGAAGCGATGCGAAGACGTCAACCAGTAGTAGGCGAGAGGATCGCGCACCTGCGCGGGGATGATCGCCGATTCGCTGAGCGCATACCAGCCCGGCGCGGACGTGAACAGATCGACGTAAGTCGTCGGTGGCAGACCGATTCGTTTGTAATCGACCGTTCCGAAAAGAAATACGTGCAGATCCTTGATGCCCTGCTTGCGACACTCCTTGCTCAAGCGGAGAACATCCTGTCCCCAATCGAAGTTGCTGTCGACGACGACACGCTCGGGATGCCGGCCGGCCAGCGCATTCATCCACGCCAGGTAATCGGGATGCGCGAGCGCGGAGCCGATGACGAGCCATGCGCAGAGCGCGGCGATGCCCCAGCGCGCCCGCGACTTCCACAGACTCACAATAGCAAACGCCGCCAGAATCGATAGTGGCGCGTAGATCGGCAGCAGATGGCGGACGCCGAGGTTGATGTGACTGGTCATCGCGGCACAGAGCATCGCCAAGGCGATGAATGCGACGTGCCCATGGCGCTTCATCTTCACCGCCAGCCACGCTCCCAAGCCGGCGAGGATCAGCAGCGGCAGCGGTGTTTTCACCGTCAGCACGACGGGGAAGTAGTACCACCAGCCGTGCGGCCGGACTTGTCCGAGGAGATAGGCCTCGTGGCCTTCTCGATCGTGCAGCTTGAGCACCATCATCCCGTGGAAGAACGCCGGTGCCGGCAGACGAATCTGTTTGGCGATCCACGGCGAACCGAAAATCTTCGTCGCCATCACTGGCGAGTTGCTGTCGAACTTGTACAGCCGGTCGTGCTTCCATAGATAGACGCCCCACATGATGATGAAGGCGAGGAGATGCGCGAGGATGCCTTTGACGATCGGAAAGCGGCGTTTCACAACCATCATCGTGATCGCGCCGATGGCGAAGAACAGCGGAAACGAGAGTTTCGTCACGAGGCCGAAACCGATCGCGATGCCGAGAAGAATCGTGCGCTTCCAGTTCGGTGAATCGAGCCAGCGATACACCGCGACCATCGCCAGCGGAAACGCCGCGGTGCCGGCCATGTCCGTCGTGGCCAGGCCGCCATGTGCCAGCACCGGCGGAAGCGTCGCGAAGAGCGCGCAGGCGATGACCGCAGCGACTCTGCCGAACAACTCGTTCGCCCACAACGCGACGCCGATGATGGCGATGATGACGAACACCAGATTTCCCCGCCGCGCCGCCATGATGCCTTTCATGTAGTTGCCACGCGAGGCGAGGATGTCGCCGATCCACTCGTCTCCCGGCACGGTCGTCGTCGCGTGGCGAAACGGCCATGCGAAGAGGATCCGCGCCAGCGGCGGATGCTGCGTGTCGAACGTGTATCGATGATCGCGCAGGTATTCGTAGCCGCCGGCGATGTGCGCGGGCTCGTCGTACGTCGGGCTGAAGACGCCGAGGGTCGAGCCGATGCGAATCACGGTGATCACGCAAACAGCGGCGACGGCGGCGGTCGCCTGCGCGCGCGTCATGCGGGGGAGAGTACTACTGACTATCAACTACCAACCACAACCTGACATCATCTATATCGCATGTCTGGCACCCTCGTGCCCCACCTGACCCGCTTCTTCACGCAGCTCATCAGCGAGACGAGCGGTCTGTCGCTGGAGGACACGCTCGCCCTGGCCCAGCAATCGCCGCAGATCGAGAACGATCGCCAGCTCGCCGAATGCATCCACGAATTTCGCGAGCTCCTCGGCGGCTTCCGTCTCAATGACACACCGATCGAGAAGCTGTTCGCGCATCCGGTATCGCAGGCGCTCGGCGAGTTTTTTCGCGCGTTCCCCATCCCGTTTCGCGATGAGCACATTCATCTGAGCGGATCGCTCGATGCGGAATTCATCTATCCGCGTCTCGCGCCTCTCCTCGAGAAGCCGATCTATCAACAGAAGATCAAAGAGGTTTACGGAGCGGACACGTCGATCCGGAGCGTTCGTGATGTCGACCGCCTCATCCGGCTTCGCGACGACGATCGCTTCGATCGCTATCTCAAGATCCTCTACCTGCCAAAGCTGATCCTGACGAGCCGAGACGCGCATCGCGACGCCGCGTATCACATGGCCGGCCGTCTGTATCGCACCGCGAACGTCGGATCGCTGCGGCTGAAGTTCACTCTCTTCCGCGAGACGACCGATCCCACCGAGCAGATTCCGCGAATCTCCGAGCTCACTCCGGAAGACGTGATGCTCGGACTCTATGAAGGCTTCCGCTCATTTCAGCGTGAGGTGCCTGCGTTCCGCTTCATTCTCTCGCCCAGTTTTCGGAAGGAGGCCGGCTTCTATGATGCGTCGCGCTATCCATCGAAGCGCGCCAGCTTCGATGATCAGGTGCGGCAGATCATCGACCTGTTGAAGCGTTTTCCCGAGCTGGGCGACGTCGTGACCGAAGTCGACACCGTCGGCAACGAGCGCGGGTTCTATCGGAAGGTGCATTTTCAGGAAATGCGCGTCGGCATGCGCAAGCTGCAGGCTTACGGTTTTCGCACGCGCAGTCATCACGGCGAGACGTGGGACACGCTGCGGCATGGCATTCAGGCCGTCGACAACGCCATGAACATCTGGTACGTCGACGCCATCGAGCACGGACTGAGTCTCGGAATCAATCCCAATTTTTACTTTCACAGCATCCTGCAACGCGCGCTGCGGGCGAATCGCCGCGGCGAAGCGCTGGCGTTGAGCTCGCGAGAGTCCGCGGAGATCATGGACATGGACTTCAGCCGTCGCGAAGAGATCCGCGAGAAGCTTCTGCGTGGAGAGATGCTGACGGAGCAGGAGGCGACGAAGGCGACGAAGACGAAGTTCCATCACGCGCGCGAGGTCGAGCACTATCAGCACGACGTGCTGAATCGGATGATCGACAAGCGTTTGACGCTGGTGTCGCTCCCGTCGTCGAACAAGAAGCTCACCGGCGAGCTCGCCGATTACGCCGATCACCCCTTCTCCTGGTGGGAAAAGAAGGGCCTGCGCCTCGGCGTCGGCACGGACAATGACATCACGCTCTCGACGAGTTTCATCCGGGAGATGCTGATCCTGCTCTTCACCGATCCGCTCGAGCTCAAGATCACGAAACTCTTGATCGTAACGACCGGCGAGTCGCGCCGCGATCACCTCAGTCATCTGCTTTGGCAGATGCGGAAGGAGATTCAATCGTGAGGAACATCGTCCTGCTTTGTTTCGCTCTGTCGACGTCTCTTCTCGCGCAGGAGTTCTCCGTGGGGACCGCCGTTGCCGGACGTGGTGAAGTCGCGTATGGCGCACTCGAGGTGCCGGCAGGATCCGACGCGGCGACGACGATTCCCGTCGCCGTGATCAACGGTGCGCGCAACGGTCGCGTCTTCGCGTTCATTGCCGGGAGTCACGGGACCGAATATGCGTCGAGCATCGCGCTGACGCGTCTGATCCCGCGCATCGATCCGAAGACACTGTCAGGCGTCGTCATCATCGCGCCGCTGCTCAACGTCGCCTCGTTCGAGCAGATGACCGTGCATCTCAATCCGATCGACAAGAAGGGGATGAACGCGCAGTACCCGGGCGACGCGAGCGGAACGCAGACGCAGCGCGCGCTCGCGCTCGTGACGCAACAGATCGTGAAGCGTGCCGATGTGATCGTCGATCTTCACGGCGGCGATCTCGATGAGGACCTCGTGCCGTACAGCTACTGGATGCGCACCGGGAACGCGACTCTGGATGCGGCCTCGAAGGCTTTGGCGCTGGCGTTCGGCCTCGACCGCATCATCGTCAACGATGTCGACCTCAAGAACCCGGCGAGCACGCGCAGTCTCAGCGGATATTCGCTCTCCATCGGCAAGACGGTTCTGGTCGCCGAGGCGGGATATAGCGGGCGGGTGGAGGCGGATGACGTCCATCGACTCGTTGAAGGATGTCTCAATGTTTTACAAGGTCGGGAGGCCGGCATCACACCGATGTGGCTTGGTTCGGGAACGCGCCTGCGCGCGGACGCGCCGGGCATGTGGACACCGGCTGTTCGCGGCGGAGCCTACGTCACCCAGGGCATGCGCCTCGGCACCATGACCGACTATCTCGGTCGCAATGCGAAAGACCTTCGATCGCCGGCTGCGGGGATCGTCACGTTCATTCGCGGCGTGCCATCGGTCTGGAAAGATGCGACGCTTGCGAATGTGTCGCCGGTGCTCGCGGAGCCATGAAGATGCGCTGCCTGATCTTTGTCATCGCCTTCGTCGCATCGCCGCTCATTGCCGCCACGCGTCGGTCGATCTGATCGACAATGGGGTCAGGTCTTCACTTTTCAGTTTTTTTCTCCGTGGGGTAGAAAAAAGTGAAGAGTGTAGACCTGACCCCTATCGACGAGATCCGACGGTACTTACATGATGCCGGCGACCGCGCAGACGCGGCCCGCGCCATTGCTGCCGCCATTCGGCGAGCGGGCAATTTCCGGTGAGTCGGAATTTACGATGTAGGCTCGACTCACGTCTCGGTATTGGCGTGGAGCGGCCCAGGAGCGCCTGCTCATCCTCAATTCCCGAAGAACAGCGGACTGACTGGAGTTGCCATCGACTCGGGCGACAGTGTCGTGGTCGGTGACGTCACACGAGATCCACGCTACCTGACGACTTTCGGAAGCACGCGCTCCGAAATCATCATTCCGATCAAAGATGAGGTCGAGGGAAGTGTCATTGGGACAATTGATGTCGAAAGCGAAGCTCTGAAT
>DASXRT010000216.1:0-5313 GCA_036506455.1 Thermoanaerobaculia bacterium | reverse complement strand
GCCGAGGAGATTGCGCTGCCGTTCGAGGGGACGGTGGCGTTTCTGTCGACGGATCCGCGCTACCTCGGAGCGCTGATCAGCCTGACCTCGTGGACGCATTCGCCGCTGTGGTATCGCTACACGCCGGAAAACAAACAACTGCGCGACACGGGTCTTCAGCCGCTATCGCCCGCCGACTTCTCGAATTACGAGTCGCTGGAGATGAAAGCAAAGAGCAATGACGGGACCCTCGTGCCGCTCTCGATCGTTCTTCGCAAGGGGTTGAAGCGAGACGGCACGCATCCGACGTTGCTCTACGGCTACGGTGCGTATGGCATCTCGACACTCCCCAGCTTCGATCCCAAGCGATTGGCCTGGCTCGAGCGGGGAGGCATTCTCGCGTACGCCCATGTGCGCGGCGGAGGCGAGTATGGCGAAGACTGGCATCGCGCCGGCCAGAAGAAGACGAAGATGAATACGATCGACGACTTCATCGCCTGCGCGGAGTATCTGATCGCGCAGGGATTCACTTCGCCATCGAAGATCGCCGGGATGGGCGGAAGCGCGGGCGGCATTCTCGTCGGTCGAGCGATGACCAAACGGCCCGATCTTTTCGCGGCCGTCATCAGCCGCGTCGGTGCCTCCAATCCGCTCCGATTCGAAATGACGCCCGGTGGTCCGCAGAACGCGATGGAGTTCGGCTCGGTCAGGAGCCAGGAAGAGTTCGAAGGGCTCAAGGCCATGGATCCGTACATGAACGTGTCATCGAACACGAAGTATCCGGCCGTGCTGCTGACGACAGGATTCAATGACCCGCGCGTTCCGCCGTGGCAACCCGGCAAGATGGCCGCGCGACTCCAGGCCGCGTCGAACAGCGGCAAGCCGGTTCTTCTTCGCGTCGATTTCGACGCCGGTCACGGCATGGGATCGAGCCGGTCGCAGTTGCGCGAAGAGCTCACCGATGTCTACGCGTTCCTGCTATGGCAGTTCGGGCAGCTCGAGTGAGCCTTCGTGTAGGATTCCGGATCGATGTCGGGTCCGATCAAGAAGTTCATCCAGCATCACTATCGACACTTCAACGCCGCCGCGCTCCGGGCCGCGGCCGATGACTACATCAAGCATCTCGATCGCGGCGGCAAGATGCTCGTCACGCTCGCCGGGGCGATGTCGACTGCGGAGCTTGGCCTCTCGCTGGCGGAGATGATCCGCCGCGACAAAGTCCACGCGATCAGTTGCACGGGCGCGAACCTCGAGGAAGACATCTTCAATCTCGTCGCGCACGACTGCTATGAGCGAGTGCCGCACTATCGCTATCTCAGCTCGCTCGACGAGAAGGCGCTGCTGGAGCGGCACATGAACCGCGTCACCGACACCTGCATCCCCGAAGCGGAGGCGATGCGGCGGATCGAATCGGCGGTGCTGAAGCATTGGGTGCAGAAAGACAAAGAAAAGAAGCCTCTTTTCCCACATGAATTCATGTATGAGATTATTCGTGATCGTTCTATTGCGGAGTTTTATCAGATCGATCCGAAGGACAGTTGGGTGGTGGCGGCCTCGGAGAAGAATCTTCCGCTGTTCGTGCCGGGGTGGGAGGACTCGACTCTCGGCAACATGTATGCCGGCCATTGCATCTCCGGCGACGTGAAGAATGTGCACACGGTGCGCACCGGCATCGAGTACATGATCGAGCTGGCCGATTACTACACGAAGACGGCCAAGACCTCGTCGATTGGATTCTTCCAGATCGGCGGCGGAATCGCCGGCGATTTTCCGATCTGTGTCGTGCCGATGCTCCATCAGGATCTGCGCCGCGTCGATGTGCCGCTGTGGGGTTACTTCTGTCAGATCAGCGACTCCACGACGAGCTTCGGCTCTTACTCCGGCGCCGTTCCGAACGAGAAGATCACCTGGGGCAAGCTCGGAATCGATACGCCCTCCCACGTGATTGAATCGGATGCGTCGATCGTGGCGCCGTTGGTTTTTGCCTATGTTCTCGGCTGGTAAGGCACTATTCGCTGCCGCTCTGATGTTGCTCTCCAGCGAGCAACTCGAGCGCGACGTCGCGTTTCTGGCCGCTGACGCCCAGGAGGGCCGCGGTCTCGGCACAGCGGGTCTCGCGCGCGCGGCGGACTATCTCGAGAAGCGCATGCGCGCGATCGGTCTGCAGCCGGCGTTCAGCAACTCATATCGACAGAAATTTCCGGTGAAGATCGGCGTGTCGCTCGGTGCGAACAACACGCTGGCCGGAGTGGCGAAAGACGATTGGACACCGCTCGGATTCTCGAGCTCGGGTCCTTTTGCAGGCGAGATCGTGTTCGCCGGCTACGGCATCGAAGCACCGGCGCTGAACTATCGCGAGCTCGAAGGGGTCGATCTCAAAGGCAAAGTCGCGCTGATGCTGCGCTACGAGCCGCAGGAGAAAGACGAGAAGTCGATCTTCGACGGAAAACGCCCCAGCCGGTGGTCGGCGATGCGCTACAAAGTCCTGCAGGCGCGCGAGCGCGGCGCGGTTGCCGTCATCTTCACGACGGGACCCCTGCAGGATGAAGGAAAGGACCGAGTGCCCGCGCTCGCCAATGACGGTCCGGAAAGCCCGGCCGGCATTCCCGTGCTGCAGGTCAAGACCTCCGTCGGGCAGAAGTGGGTCGATCTCGCCGAATTTCAGAAATCAGTCGACGCCGATCTGAAGCCGCGCTCGCGACCGCTCGGCGTGCGCATCGAAGGCAGCGTGGATGTGAAAGCCACGTTTGCCGATGCCGAGAACCTCGCCGGCATCATTCCCGGCAAAGGCGCGCATGCGAACAAAGTCGTCGTCATCGGCGCCCACTACGATCACCTCGGATACGGCGGGCCAGGATCGATGAAGCCGAATGTGCGCGGCATTCATCACGGCGCTGACGACAATGCCTCCGGCGTCGCGGCGGTGTTGTCGATCGCGGAACGATTGCGCAACGAACTGAAAAACGACCACCGCACGATCGTCGTCGCTCTCTTTTCGGCTGAAGAGACAGGTCTCGGGGGATCGTCGTACTTCGTGGCCCATCCACCCGTGCCGATCGATCGCATGGTGGCCATGATCAATCTCGACATGGTCGGCATGATGCGCGACGACAAGCTGGTCGTCTTCGGTACGGAGTCGGCGGCGGAATGGTCGGATGCCGTCACGCGCGCAACGACAGAGACGAAGCTGAACGTGACGGCAAAGGGTGATGGCTACGGCCCGTCGGATCAGACGAGCTTCTACGCGGCGCGCGTTCCGGTGCTCCATCTCTTCACCGGCGCGCATGAGCGCTATCACACGCCGGAAGATACCGCTGACACGCTGAACTATGCGGGCATGGAGCGCGTCGTCGATTTCGCGGTCGACGTGATGAGAGATCTCGCCACCGACAAACTGACACCGCGCTACGCGCGCGCATCGGCAGCTCCCGCGCAGGAAGGCGACAGCCGCGGCTACGGCGCGTACCTCGGCACCGTGCCCGACTACACCGCGATGGAATCCTCGAGCGGTGGAGTGAAGCTCGCGGATGTCCGTCCCGGGGCGCCGGCGGACAAAGCGGGCATTCGCGGCGGTGATTTGATCATCGAGATGGCCGGCACGAAGATCGAGAACCTCTACGACATGACTTACGCGCTGCAGGATCACAAGCCTGGCGAGACGATCGACGTCGTCGTGCTGCGCAACAAGGAACGCATGACATTGCGCGCGACACTAGGAACGCGGGGAAGTGGAGGACAGGCGCCCCCGCCTGTCCAACCCGTTGAGAAACATCTCAAGGACATCCGCCAACTCACGTTCGGCGGCGAAAACGCGGAAGCGTATTTCAGCCCTGACGGAACGAAGCTGATCTATCAGGCGCACACCGCCGAGGGAGCGTGCGATCAGCAGTACTTGATGGATCTCGCCAGCGGGAAATCGACTCTGGTCTCCAGCGGCAAGGGCCGTACGACGTGCGGTTACTTCTCGTATCCGAAAGGCGATCGCATCATCTATTCATCGACCGAAGCGGCGGCGCCGGAATGTCCACCGCCCGCCGACCGCTCGAAAGGCTACGTCTGGCCGATCTACGCGTCGTACGACATCTATTCCGCCGCTCCGAACGGTGCGAACACGCATCGCATCGTCACGACGCCGGGCTACGACGCGGAAGCGACGTGGTGTCATCAGGGCGGCAAAATCATCTTCACGTCGATGCGCGACGGCGATCTCGATCTCTACGAGATGAACGAAAGCGGCAAGGTCACGCGCCGCCTCACGAATACGCCTGGTTACGACGGCGGCGCGTTCTACAGTCCCGATTGCAAGGAGATCGTGTGGCGCGCCGATCATCCGACCGGTGCGGCGCTCGACGAATATCGCGCGCTGCTCAAACAAAACCTCGTCAAGCCGGCGCACATGGAGTTGTTCGTCGCCAACGCCGACGGCTCGAACGCGCGTCAGATCACAGCAAACGGCGCTGCGAACTTCTGTCCGTACTTCACGGCGGATGGGAAGCGGATCATCTTCGCATCGAACCTCGGCGACCCGCAGCGCCGCGAGTTCGATCTCTACATCGTGCCGAAGAGTGGCGGCGAACCGGAGCGCATCACCTTCACGCCCGGGTTCGACGGCTTTCCGGTCTTCAGTCCCGATGGCCAGTGGCTGGTGTGGGCCTCGAATCGGTCCAATCCGACGGGCTACATCACGAATCTGTTCATCGCGAAGTGGATCGAGTAATCAGCCGCGCGTGACGTTCACGCGCGTGCCTGCAGTCGCCGGTGCGCCCGTGTCGTCGCGAGCTTCGACGCGAATATCCGCCGAGACGCCCTGGAACAGGCGTTCATCCGTGACCTCACGCCGTGGATTGAATCGATAGCGCAGCTCGCCGTTCGCCGGCACGCGCGTCGAATAGCCGAGTTGTGAGATTCGGGCCGCGTCGTATGTTTCGGTGGCGACCTGAATGCCGCCGAGCGCGAAGACCGTCGCCGTGACACTGATGATGTCGACGGGATGGCCGCCGGTTTCGCGCACGACGACTTCGAACGGGAAGTCGTACGTCTTGCCGCTCACTTTCGTGGCCACGACCGGATTGGGAACGACCTGAATGCTGATCGCTCCATGGCCGGCGATCGATGTGTTACCGATGTTTCGACCGCCGGCGCAGAACGAAGCGAGCAGAACGAGGGCCGTCAATGCAGCGCGTTTCATGCGCGCTAGTGGTGCATCGAGCCTGCCATCTCGTTCGCGACGCCGCAGGCGATGCGCGGGCCGGCGTTGCCGCTCGGTTGCGTCGTGAGGTCATCGGGATTCGCGTGCAGGATGACTGCGTGACCGATGACTGACGTCGTCCCGGC
>DASXRT010000215.1:0-3839 GCA_036506455.1 Thermoanaerobaculia bacterium | reverse complement strand
CCCTGTGCTCTTCGACCGTTCCGACGAAGCGGTAGCCGCGCTTGGGAATCGTCTCGATGAATTGCGGGCCGAGGGTTCGACGGAGAAGCGAGATATGCGAAGAGAGCGTGCCATCCTCGACGATAACGTCCGACCACACTTTGCCTAGGAGGTCGTGTCGTGCCACTGGCGTTCCCCGGTTCTCGACCAGCGTGACCAGCACGTCGAGCGCGCGCGGCGTCAACGGGATCCGCTTCTCATCGCGGAACAACACGTGCGCATCTGCATCCAGGCGGAACCGGCCGAACTCGTAGAACATGAGGTTTCGATAAGAAAAATACCAACTTTCTGGAAGGACGGCGAGGCGTCCCCGGTCCTACCTTCTTGGCATGAGCAAAATCTGGAGTACGGCCGCCTGTCTGTTTCTCCTCTCCCTCTCTCCCCTGCTCGCTGCCGAGAAGTTCCTGTTCATCTGGGCCGGCGACCAATCCCGCAACAATCCCGATTTCCTCGCGGTGATCGACTTCGATGAACATTCGTCGAAGTACGGCATGGTGATCAAGACCGTTCCGCTCGCGGGCGCGGGGGCGACCGGCAACGAGCCGCACCATGTCGGGCTCTCAACCGACGGCAAGGTGCTGGCGGCCGGTGGCTTGCTCAGCCTCCTCAAGGGCCAGAAGGAGATCTTCTTCTTCGACGTCTCCGATCCCGAGGATGCGAGATTCACGTCGTCACTCGACGCGCCGCTCTCGTCGATCACGGATGACTTCGAGCCGCTGGCGGGCGGCGGATTCCTGGTCACGATGATGGGAGGTGCGGCGGGTCACGCGCCCGGCCGTGTCGTCGAGCTCGACGGCGACCAAAAAATCGTCGCCGAACATCCGAAGAATCCGCCCGAAGATGGGTTCAATCCGCATGGAATCTCGGTTCGCCCGGATAAGAATCTGATGGTCACGAGTGATTTCATCTGTCCGACGAGCACGCTGCACTCGGTGCCCGGCGATCTCGATCTGAGGGGAAGCGTGCGAGTGTGGGATTTGAAGCGCCGCGAGATTCTGCGCACCGTCCCCATTCCCGGTGCCGGCGGCACGATCGACGTGAAGCTGATCCCCGGTGATTCGAGGGGCCGCGCCTACACCGCCGGCATGATCGACGACAAGCTGTATCTCGTCGATACGCAGAAAGGGACGACGAAGGCCGTATTCGATTTCAAAACGATCGCGAGCGGCGGCTGGCCGCAGCTCATGCGCATGACGAGCGATGGCCGGCGGCTCTTCATCACGATGAACATGGCCGGAAAGGTCGTCATGTTCGACACGACCACACCATCCTCCCCGAAAGTCCTGAGCGTCCTCGACCTCGGCGCAAACTCAGGGCCGCACTATCTGCGTCTGACGAGAGACGAGAAGCGTCTGGTAATTTCCGATTACTTCCTCAACGAAGACGCGGCGGGGAAAGTCCACGCGGAGGGTGATCACAAGATCCACGTGGCGAAGGTGACGAAGGACGCGTTGACGCTCGATCCGAAGTTCCATCTCGATTTCAACGCTGCGTTTGCAGCGCCCGCCCGCCCGCACGGCCTGGTATTCAAATAGGAGAGCCGGCCGTCCAGGCCGCAGCCGTCGGGCGTCGCGCCCGGCGGCTCTTCCGGAGTACATTCTGGCGATGCCGCGCCGCGAGGACCCCGTGGTCTTCCAACTGATCACACACGATTCGTCGTGCTCCGAGTGCAAGCGCTCCCTCGCAGCGGGCAACTTTCTGCGGAAGGAAGGAGACGCCGGCCTCTGCATCGACTGCGCCGATCTCGCGCATCTCGTCTTCGTGCCCTCGGGCAACGTTTGTATTACGCGGCGTGCGTCCCGATACTCCGCGCTGAGATTCGTCGTGGTGAAATGGAGCCGCGCCCGCAGGCGGTACGAGCGCCAGGGCACTCTCGTGCAAGAGGAAGCGCTCGCCCGAGCGGAGGAGGAATGTCTGGCGGATGAGGAGCTTCGCGCGATGAGGCGAATGCGCGACGCGGAGCGTCGGGCCGAGATCGATTCTGCGTACGTCGAAGCGTTTGCGATGGCCACGCGCGAACGCTTCCGCAACGCACCGCGCGATGTCGAGCATGCGATCGCCGAGCATGCCTGCGAGCGATATTCCGCGCGCATCGGACGCACCGCGTTCGCAAAACATTTCGATCCCGCTGCCATCGATCTCGCCGTCGAAGCGCACATCCGTCACGCGTGTACCCGTTACGATGACATTCTCGGCCGCGGCACTGATCGCGCCGAGGCACGAACGACGGTGCGCGCCGAGGTCGATCGCATTCTCGCGGAGTGGCGGGGATGAGCGCCGGGCGAAACGATCCGTGTCCCTGCGGCAGCGGTCGCAAGTACAAGAAGTGCCATCTCGCCGCGGATGAGGCACGGCACGCCGCCGCCGCCGGCAAGGATGCCTCCCCTCTTCACGCGATGGATCATCGTCTCGTCGAGGAGATGATCCGGTTCGCTGGCAGCCGCTTTCCCGCCGAGATGAAAGTCTTCGGCGAGTTCCCATCCCTCGGCGCGGATCCGCAGTCGATGCAGTTTCTTGTTCCCTGGGCTGTCTACGTCGAGCCGGTGCGCGGCCGTCGCGTGGTCGACTGGTTTGTCGAATCGCGCGGTTGGTCGCTTTCGCCGGGCGAGATCGAATGGCTCGAGGCGCAGCGCAGGAGTTGGCTCTCGGTATGGGAGGTGCTCGACGTCGATCGCGGGCGAGGCTTCCACCTCCGCGATCTTCTCAGCCTCGAGGAGAGATTCATCCATGAGGTGAAGGGCTCGCAGAATGCGCATCCGCGTCTCGGGATGCTCTGTCGCGTTGTCGACGCGGGCCAGATTTCTGTGATCGCCGGCGTTCACCCTCAGCCTCTCCCTCCGCGTGAAACGGCCGATGTCGTCGGGCGCTTTCGCCACACGATCAAAAAGAAGGGCGTCGTGCCAATCGATCTCTTGCGTCAAAGCGACATCGCTTCGCTGCTCGCGCATTCGTGGGACGCGGTCGTACAGAAAATCCACGGGCGATCGATGCCGGAGCTCCGCAACACCGATGACGATGAACTGCTCCTCAGCACGGAACGCTACGATTTCGATCCCGCGCGGAAGGCGGATGTCGAGGCGGCGCTGACAAGGATCGCGAACATCGAGCGCGACGAAGAGCCAGGTCGCTTCAGGCTGATGAGGCCGGGCAAGCGCCGCCGGGACCCCGCCACCGTCCTCGGCGCGATCGTTGTGACCGAGGGCGAACTGCGCATCGAAGCGAACTCCGTCAGGCGAGCTGATTCGCTGTGCGTGCTGATCGAGAACGCGTTCGGTGAGCTGCTCACCACAGGACTGAGGTCGTATACCGATCCGCGCGCGATGATCGGCCAGGGCGAGGTCACGGCTCGTGCTCCGACCACTGAGGCGGAATCTGAGGTCATTCGCCGTGTGAAACGGGCGCATTACGAGCAGTGGCAGAAGGACCGGATCCCCGCGCTCGACGGAAAGACCCCACGTCAGGCCGCGCGCAGCAAACAAGGGCGTGAACAACTCGAGACGCTGCTGAAGGAAATGGAGTACCACGAATCGCGATTGCCGGAAGCCGAGCGCTTCGACGTCAGCATTCTTCGGGCGCAACTGGGGTTGTAGCGGAGAGCCGGCTGTCCCGGCCGCTAATGCCCGGTCCGCACGATGTACGTCATTCCTCCGACGAGCGACCCGTCACCACGATCCTGCTCGACAAGCACGGTGTAGTCAGCGCGTTCCGGTGAATCGCTGCTGAACTCGATCGTCACCGGTACAACTTCGCGCGAAGCGAGCGCCAGGTTCCCGATCGCCGCTCGCCGGGACGTCAACGTG
>DASXRT010000214.1:0-4786 GCA_036506455.1 Thermoanaerobaculia bacterium | reverse complement strand
GCGCAAGTGCGAGAAGTCGGGGATCCTCTCCGAGCTGAAAAAGCGCCAGCATTACGAGAAGCCGAGCACGAAGCGAAAGAGAAAAGCCATTGCGGCGCGCAAAAAGGTGCTCCGCAAACTCGCAGAAGAGCGGCGTGCCGGTTATTGATCCAAAACGCAGTCAGATCGATCGGGGACTCGGGATGAATTCCGAGTCCCTTTTGTTTTAGCGGCGGACAAGTGCAGTCGGACCTCAACGCTCTCGAATTCAACCGTGTCCTCACGCTCGTGGCGATGGAGGCGAAGAGTGCGCCCGGCAAGGACGCCGTGGCGAGCCGGCGGCCGCTGCGAACTGCCGACCAGTGCGAGCGCGCGCACGCCCAGCTCGCGGAGATGCTGCGCTTCTATCACCGCGACGGACTGCTGCCTCTCGCCGGTCTTACGGATGTCGCTCCGCTCTTTCAACGCGATACGGTGCTCGAGCTGGAGGAAGCGTGGCAGATCGTGCGCGCCGTTCGGGCCACGCAGGCGATCCGCGAAACGTTCATCCGCGGCGACGAATATCCGCGTCTCATCGAGCTGGCGAACGCGATTGCCGATTTCGGCCAGCTCGTTTCGAAGACCAGCAAGTACTTCACGCGCGACGGAAAGCTGAAGGAAGAAGCATCGCCGGAGCTGCGCGCGATCCGCACGAAGATTCACGCCAAGCGCAATGCGATCCAGAAGCTGCTCAATGACGTCATGAATCGCAACAGCGATTCGATCCAGGAGCCGCTCATCGTTCTTCGCGGCGATCGCTATTGCATTCCGGTCCGTGCCGATCGACGCAACGCGGTTCCCGGGATCCTGCACGAGCGCTCCGGCTCCGGTGCATCGTTCTTCATCGAGCCGATGGCGGCGGTGGAGCTGAACAATGACCTTGCTGACCTCCTGATTCAGGAGCGGGAGGAGATCGCCCGCATCACGAAGTACATCTCCGGTTTGTTGTTCGACGAGGCGGAGTCGATCCGTCAAGGCGTGGAGATCGGCGGCGAGTTCGATGCGCTGCAGGCGTGCGCGCTGTTCGGTGATGCGATCCAGGCGACGCGGCCGCAGTTCTCTGACGGCGCGCTGCACATCATCAACGGACGCCATCCGCTGCTCGATGAGCGGCTGGCCTCGGCGCGAGAGGGTGCATTCGACGAAGAACCGTCCGACCGCAGAGTCGTTCCGATCACGATCGCGCTCGATCGGAACCGTTGCGCGCTCATCGTCAGCGGGCCGAATGCCGGCGGGAAAACCGTCGCACTGAAAACAGCGGGCCTGCTCGTAGCGATGGCCATGAGCGGCCTGCCGGTGCCGGCTTCCGATGGAACGACCATTCCGGTCGTCGACGCCTTGCACGTTCTGGTCGGCGACGACCAGAGCGTCCTCGAACACCTGTCGACGTTCTCCGCCTATCTCGTGCGGCTGAAACGAATTCTGGCGAAGGCGACAAACCACTCGCTCGTACTGCTCGACGAGCTGGGTTCCGGCACTGATCCGGAAGAAGGCGCCGCCCTCGCTGCAGCCACGATCGAGCATCTCCTCGGCATCGGTGCGTTTCTGATCGTGACGACTCATCTCTCCGCGCTCAAGGGATTCGCCGTCAACGACGAGAGAATCGTCAACGCGTCGATGGAGTTCGATTCCGCAACCGGCCAACCGACGTATCGAATGATCGTCGGCATCCCCGGCCGCAGCCGCGCCATTGACATCGCGCAGATGATCGGCCTCCCCTCCTCCATCATCGCCGCCGCCCGCGAGCGCCTCGGCGACCGCTACGGCGAGACCGACCAACTCCTCGCCCAGTTGCAACGGCGGATGAGCGAGGTCATCGCGCAGCAGGAAGAAGTCGAGCGGATGCGCGCTGAGCTTGTCATCTCACAGCGAGAGGCTGAAGAGCGCGCGAAGAAGCTCGAAGCGGAACGCGCGCGCGTCGGCGCGTCTTATCGCGAAGAGCTCGAGCGGTTGAAGGATGACGTCGCGCGTCAGCTCGCAGCCGAGATCAAGAATCTCCGAGAGTCGCGCGTGAACGTCAACGCCCGGGAAGTCGTGAGCGCGATGACCAGGCCGATCGATGCGGCGATCGAGTTCATCCCCACCGAGCAGCGCGAAGTGCGCGCCGGTGACCGGGCCGAGCATCGCAAGTTCAAAGTGACCGGCGACGTGGTCTCAATTGACGGCGAGAAGGCGGTACTGATCGTTGCCGGGAAGAAAATGACTGTCAAGGTCAGCGATCTCGTAGGGATGAGGGATGAGGGCAGAGGGATGAAAGCGCGACGACCGGTCAGCCCTCAGCCCTCTTCCCTCATCCCTCAGACCGCGGAGCTGAACCTCATCGGCCAGCGCGTCGACGATGCTCTCGAAGAATCGGACAAGTTCCTCGATCGCGCCTTGCTCGAAGGAAAACAGGCCGTGCGCATCATCCACGGCTTCGGCACGGGCAAGCTGCGCAGCGCGATCCGCGATCACCTGCGCAAGCATCCCGCCGTGAAGTCGTGGCGGCCGGGAGGAGAAAATGAAGGAGGAGACGGCGCCACGATCGCCGTGCTCGAGTGATGGCGCTCGTCGATCTCAACGACTCGGTGATCGCACAAGTTCGGAGCGCGGCCGACCTTGTCGACTTCGTCAGCCAGGTCACGCCGCTCAAGCTCGCCGGCAAGAGCTACAAGGGCCTCTGCCCGTTCCATCGCGAGAAAACTCCATCGTTTCACGTCGATCGCAACAAAGGACTCTTCTACTGCTTCGGCTGCGGCACCGGCGGCGACGTCTTCAAGTTCCTCACGCTCACCGAGCGCTTCACGTTCCCCGAGGCGGTCGAGCACGTCGCGTCGCGCGTGGGCATCGAGTTGCCGCGGCGCAGGACGCGCAGCGCCCGCGAGAGCGACAAAGACGATCTCCTCGAAGTGATCGACGATGCTTCCGAGGCGTTTCATCAGGCTCTCGGATTTCCCGACAACGCCGCGATGCATTACCTGCAGGAGCGCGGCGTATCGAAAGAGATCATCACGAAGTATGGCTTCGGTTACGCACCCGATTCGTGGGACTACGTACTGAGACGGTTGTCCGGCAAACATGGTGAACAGAAGCTCGAGAAGGCCGGACTGATCACACCGCGCAAGACCGGCAGCGGTTACTACGATCGCTTTCGCAATCGCCTGATCATTCCCATTCACTCCGAGACGGGAGCGCTCGTGGGCTTCGGTGGTCGCGCGCTCGACGGCAGCGAGCCGAAGTACCTCAACTCCCCGGAGTCGGAGATCTTCAACAAGTCGCGATTGCTCTACAACCTTCACCGCTCGAAAGACGCGATGCGGAAGATCGACCGCGCCATTCTCGTCGAGGGCTACTTCGATGCGATCGCCATCGATCACCTGGGCGTGCCCGGAGTGGTGGCGTCGATGGGAACATCGCTGACATCGGGTCAGGCCTCCCTGCTGCGGCGCTTCACGCGCCGGGTCGTGATCTGCTACGACGGCGATGACGCCGGCCGCAACGCCACGCTCCGCGCGGCGCCGGTTCTTCTCGCTGCCGGTCTGCACGTCGAAGTGCTCGATCTGATGGGCGAAAAGGATCCTGACTCCCTCGTCCAGAAGCATGGCGTCGACCGATTCCTCGAGCTGCTCGGCAACGCCTCCGACATCTTCCAGTTCGGCCTCAAGGAATGGGCCACCGGAGCTGCACAACTTTCGGGCAGGGAGAAGTCCGAGCGCGTCGAGCACTTCGTGCCGCTGCTCGGCGCGGTCACCGATCCCGTCGTGCGCAACGATGCCGCGCAGCGGATCGCCGATGCGTTCCGTCTCGAGTTCGACGTGGTTTGGTCGCGCGTGCGGGGAAGGGCTCAGGCCGCGCCGGCCGAGCGTCAGGTCTCCGCGCCAACGGCCTCGGCGGAGAAAGTGATCCTCGCGGCGATGTTACAGGGAAGGCTTCCTACGGGTGTCGCGGAACGTGTGCATGAGGAATTGTTCGAGGATTCCTCGTGCAGAACCGTGTTTTCTATCATAAAAAGTGAAGTTTCCACCGGCAAACCTATTGATTTCGGCGAGATCCAGACCCATCTTAGGGGCGAGGCCGAGCTAACCCTGCTCTCCGAGTTGACACTTCGGGAAGATGTCGACGACCAGACTCTCCAGCGTATCGACGAAAACCTTCGGCCCTTGGAGAAAAGTTATCTGGAGCGGCGGAAACTGCAGATCCAACGAGAGATTGTGGAGGCGGAACGAACGGGCGACGAAGCCCGCCTGACGGATCTCATTGCGGAAAAGGCACGTATCTCGGGTTCGATGAAATAATTATCGTCCTCTCTAGATTACGAGAATGTCCTCGAAACGAGACCGCCGGCCACGAGTGAGGAGCCAAAAACGACTATGACGACACGCTTACGGGCAGCGAATCTGGAGCAGGAATCCACTTTCGAAGAGGGGGTCGGCGAGTTGGCCGTTGAAGAGAAGTATGTCGAGGTCAAGCAGCTCATCGCACTCGGGAAAGAGAAGGGCTTCCTCCTCTATGACGAGATCTATGAGGTGCTCCCGGAGGAAGTGACGAGCCTTCCGGAAGAGCTCGACGAGATCTACATTCGTTTCAACGACCTCGGCATCGATGTCGTCGAGGATACCGACAAACAGCCGGTCACGACATCCGCCAAGGCGATTCCGACGATCGACGGCGCGATCGAAGAGAAAGAAGTCGACCAGCGCGAAGAAGTGCAGGCCGACATCGTCGCCGCCGCCAGCGGCATCGTCGACAAGACCAACGATCCCGTGCGCATGTACCTGCGCGAGATGGG
>DASXRT010000213.1:0-13659 GCA_036506455.1 Thermoanaerobaculia bacterium | reverse complement strand
CGGATGAAGCGGTGCACTGGCTGAGCATCGCCGCCGATACAGGAATGCCGAACTACCCGTTGTTCTCGAACAATCCGAGTCTGCGGAAATTGCGTGGCAACGTTGTGTACGAGAAGTTCCTCGCTTCGCTCAAACCACGATGGGAGCAGATCGTCGCGCAAGTCCGATGAAAGCACGACGCCGAGCCGCGCGATCGCGCGCAGCCCGGCGGAAAACGTCCTTATGCTGAGCGCCGCGGCAGCGGCCGCGTGTGCACGGCACGAATTGGAAGCGGGCGGAGGAACTTCGCCAGTCGGAGTGCAAGAGCAGAAACCAGAGCTAGAGAGATCAGAAGACTCATCAACATACGCGCCTCCCGGACATGCACAACTTCGGTTCGCTGTTGTTTGGCGGTGGTGACCGCGCTCACAAATGCCAGCTTCGTCACCATTCGGTGCCTGTGGCACGTGGAACATGACCGCTCAGAAGTTGCCGGTTGCTCCGCTCCGCTCAAAAATCGATGCGGCGCCCCAGCCGGCCGGCGCTGCTGATCGTGGCTCCGATCACCGGCGCCGCATGCAGCATCGATCACACGTCGCTCCTCTGGGCTTTCGCATACATTGCGTTAGCCGCTGCGGCATTCATTTTCGGAGTGCGCGCGCGCCATCGCGGTGCGCTTTACGGCGGCGCGGTCTCGACAGTGATCGCTGTCGCAGCCCTTCGGGAGCTTTTCAACTTCGCGCTGGAGTGGAAATGCATCGCCGCCGGCACGATCAGCCCGCGCGCTGAAGACCATCCGCGCTCCGCGGACACGCACTACTTCGGATCGGCTTCGCGTGTGTCGTGGCGAGGACAGACGGTTATCGAAACTGGACGATCGCGCATGGGTCCTTTTCGGTGCAACTCAAAATAAGGATTCGATTTCCCTCAGCAAAAACAGCGGGAAGTCCATTCGCCGATCCGGCACCGCCGTTTGCATTCGTGCTGCGCGGAGGAATCACATTCATGCAGCGTCTTATCGCAGCGGTCGCACTGTTTCTGATTGCCATTCAAGCGCAAGCCGCTTCGGAGTACCCACCGACGTTTCGATGGCAAACGATCACCACCGATCATTTCTACATTCACTTTCATCAAGGAGAAGAGGAGCTGGCACGCCGCGCGGCGATGTATGCCGAAGGGGCGCACGAGCGCGTCGCCCCGATGCTCAACTGGATCCCACGCGAACGAACGCATGTGGTTCTCACCGATCACGTCGATGCATCGAACGGAAATGCGAACCCGTTTCCAAACAATCGCATCGAGGTTGTTGTCACCGCGCCGGGCGCCGATCCGGCATCGCCCATCGGCTACTACGACGATTGGTTGAACGTTGTCATCACGCACGAATACACACACATCATTCATCTCGATCAGGCGCGCGGCTTCGCGCGGTGGCTACGCCTGATCACGGGCCGCAGTCCGACACTGTTCACATTTCCGAACGAGCTCTCGCCGCTGTGGATGATCGAAGGGATCGCCACGCTGTCGGAGAGTGAGAACACGCAATCGGGCCGCCTCAAAGGAACGTTCGTGGACATGGTGCTGCGCACCGCGGCTGTCGAGGATCGTTGGGCGAGCGAAGCGCAAGCGAGCGGTCTCGGGCCCTACTGGCCGACGGGAAATGCGCGTTACTACTACGGCTCGAAGTTTCTCTCCTGGCTGGCGACAACGCACGGGATGGATCGACTGACAAAGTATTTCAATGAGTACTCGTCGAACATCCTGCCGTTCCGCGTGAACGCGACGGCGGAGGATGTCTACGGCACATCTCTGAAGTCGCTATGGCGGCAGTGGGGAGACGAGCAGCAGCGAATCTACAAAGCGGAACGCGACCGTCTCGCCGCTGACGGTCTCACGCAGCGACGGCGCCTGACGAATCTCGGATATCAGACCGAGCATCCGATTCTCTCGTCCGACGGGACACGCATCGCGTATTCGCATCAAGGCCCTTACGAACGGGCGACGATTCGGATTCGTGAAGTCGCCTCAGGCCGCGACGTCACAACGCATTCGACGAATACGACGGCGCCGCTCTCGTGGAGAGCGGACGGGCGCGCGATCGCGTACTCGGATCTCCAGTTCGTCGGTTCGTTCCAGTTGTTGTCGGATCTCTACGTCTGGGAAATCGATCATCGCCACGCACGGCGCATCACGAAAGGCGCGCGACTCCGAGATCCGGCCTTTACGCCTGATGGGCGCACGCTGATCGCGGTCGAGAATCGCGTGGGAAGGAATCGACTGGTGGCCGTTGATGTCGCGACCGGCGCGATTCAGCCGATCGTCACGCCTGATGATGACCGGCAATTCCAAGATCCGATGGTCAGCCATGACGGAAAGAGCATCGCGGTCGCAGAGTGGCACGCGGGCTCGGTCGACGTCGTCCTCTATACACGGAACGGCGAGCGCATGGCGAATCTCACCGAATCGACGCAGCGCGGCGCCATGAATGCGTCGCCGCGATTCTCGCCCGATGACAAGACGATCTGGTTCAGCAGCGATGTGACCGGCGTGACGAATATCTATGCCGCGTCCGTGACCGGTGGCAACGTGCGTCGTCTGACGAATGTATATGGCGGTGCTTTGTATCCGACGTCGGTCGATGGGCGGCGCTTCTTTTACAGCGATTACTCGGCCAACGGGTTTGATCTGGCCGCGTCCGATGTCACGCGGGATTATCCGGTTATTCCGCGGATCATTCCGGCATCAGTCGTGGGAAATCAGAGCTCCTCACCCGCCGCTTCGCGTCACCCTCTCCCGCAGGGAGAGGGGAGCGCGGTTGCGTATTCGCCGTGGCGGTCGCTGCGTCCGCGCTGGTGGCTTCCCGTCATCACTTCGACAACCGTGAACGGTGAGAGCAAGCCGTTGATCGGTTTCACGACTTCGGGCGGAGACGTGATCGCGCGACATACGTACGAAGCGACGATCACGAATCGCTCGAACAGCCTTCTCTACTCGTACGATCGCTTCTATCCGACGCTCACATTCCTCGGAGCGCGATACGACGACGACGTCGTCAACAACTACACTGAGACAACCAATCGCCTGCTCGCCCAGGCGAAGTTGCCGTATCGCCGCGTGCAGTGGCAGATATCGGGCTCCGTGGCGGCCATTCGCGATCATGTCAGTAGTGATGCGAATCTGCCGCGTCCCGACATTTTTCGCGGAACGCTGCAGGGATTTCGCGCCGGTCTCTTCTTCAACAACGCACACGAATACCTCTTCTCCATCTCGCCCGAGCGCGGCGTCACGGCGTCGGTTGATTACGAGAACCTCAGCCGCGCGCTCGGCAGCGATCGCTCGCTGCAACAGATTCGCGGCGACCTTCGCGGCTATCTCACGATCCCCTACGCGAATTCACCCCTCGGACATCACGTGCTTGCCGCTCGTGCGGCGGGTGGAAAAAACTTCGGAGACTTCGTCTTCCAGCGCGAGCTGAAAGTCGGAGGCGATTCCACCAGCGAGCTCGCCGCGCTCGATCTGACGGAGTTTCCCGTGCGCGGCTTCGACTCGAAAACACTGCGCGGTCAGAGCGCCGTGATCGGCTCAGTCGAGTACCGCTTCCCGCTCTACGAGATCGAGCGCGGCCCGACGACCTGGCCGATTTTCTTCAATCGCATTCATGGCGACGTCTTCACCGACGCCGGCCGCGCCGGAGGACAAACGATCGCCTCGGCGGGAGCAGAGGGGGCGGCGGACTTCATCATCGCCAACGGAATCGCGATTCGATATCGCATCGGCGTCGCGTGGCGTTTGACGAAACCGGGAAAGGGCGATGTGCAGCCCTACGTTAGTTTCGGGACATCATTTTGAATTCAAACCAGGTACGCCACCGCAAACCCGATCTGCGCGGCCATCATCATCAGGTACATGTGGCGCCACGACGGGTGATTCTCGGTGGCCGTCAATTCATCGGGATTGCGGACGATGAGCCACACCGTGTACACGCCCCACGCCGAGAGCGCGATGCCGAGAATCGTCAGGGCGAGATGGTTGCCGGTGAGGATGCCGAGCCTTGCGCCGAGCGGCATGAGCAGCCACGGAAAGACGAAGAACGGCGCGATGATCCACGCTGCGCGCCGCACGCCGTATCGGATCGGCAGCGTCCGACAGCCGCCCGCGCGATCGCCTTCGATGTCCGAGAAATCCTTCGTCGACGCGGCGCCGAGGAGGAAGAGCATGAAGATGCTGCCGATGAACCACGGCTCGGCGACGAGAGCGCGCGCCACCATCGTCCATCCGGCGACTTTGAGCAGGCATCCGCGGGGAATCGCGATCGTCACGTTCGCGCCGATCGGATGACGCTTCGTCCGTCCGAATGCCGGCGCCGAATAGATGAACGTGAAGATCATGCCGGCGATGTAGATGAAGAAACATTCGTGTTCGGAAAGCGGCGCGAAGAGCTTCGCCCGCCACGTCGTGTACGGATACACGACGACGAGCCACGTCGGCACGATCGCCAGCGCGTACAGCACCCAACTGAAGATCCACGCCTGGCGGATCGTCAGCTCGCCGGTCACGAGTGGCCGGTTCGGTTTATTGATGCGATCGATCTCGAGGTCGTAGATCTGATTGATCGCGTTCGATGCGGCGTTCATGAACGACGCGCAAAGCGATCCGAGGACCACGGTGAGGACGACCGAGGCGGTCAACTGCCGGGCGGGATCGGGATTGTGCGCCGAGCCCCACGCGCAGATCGCGCCGGAGATGATTCCGAAGAGCGGAGGAAGAAGCGTAAACGGGCGGGCGAGTGTGACGTAACGGCGCAACAAGCGACAGTGTAGCCGTCAATGCGCCATCATGATTCCCAACACGACACCGACGGCGCCGCTAGTCACGCCGACGATGAGTCCGATCAAGCTCAGGCGCCGCTGCCGGCGCTGACGAGCCTCAGCAGTCGGGTCGATGGCTCGCTCGGCGGCAAATCGTCGCTCGAGGATGCGCGGCAGGCGAATTCTGTACAGATAGGAAAGCGCGATCGCGAATGCGAAGTACACCGCCCACATCCAGAACCAGTGCGGGCGCAGGGGAGCAGTGAATGTGAATCCGGAGGCGGCGAGCACCACGCTGATGATCGCCGCGGCCTTGAATCGTCGAAGCTCTCGTCGCTCCTGTTTGTCGAAGATCGTGCGCTCGAGCGGACGAAGTCCGAAGATCACGCCGGCCACACCGGCGAGAGCACCACCACCCGCACCCTTGACCAGCAGCAGAAGTACGGACGTCACAGTGCCGCCGCCGGCCTTTGCAGCGCCGATCGTGATTGCTGCGCTGACCGGCGGAGCGCTCGCGGTGATCGCCGCTCCAACGACGGTCGCGAAGCCGGCTGCCGGGACGGTGCGCGCCACGATGCCGCCGAAACGACGCAGCATCTCTTCGCGCATACGCGTTCGAGCGCGTGACAGCCGTTGCTTGACCGCATCCTCGCTGAGACCGAGAAGCTCGCCGACCTGGCGGACGGAGCTTCCCTCGCGGTAGTAAAGGATCACGACTTCGCGCGTTTCCTCGGGAAGATCATCGATCACCGCCGCGAGCAGGCGACGCTCTTCGTCATGAAGCAGCGAGGCGGCCGGATCGGGGCGCGCATCGACTGCAGCGGCGAGCGCCTCTTCGTCGAGGGTCTCGCGGCGATGCTCGCGCAACCAGAGATGAGCCTGATTGCGCGTGACCTGTCGAACCCACGGCAGAAAGCTCGCCGGATTGCGCAGCTTGCGCAGGCTCGTCCAGACGACGAGGAAGACCTCCTGCGCGACATCCTCGCTGGCCTGCACGTTGCGCACGATCGCCAGAGCGATGGAACAGACCGTGTTCGCGCAGCGGCCGACGAGACGCTGGTACGCATCCGCGTCGCCGAGCATGGCCGCGCGAACATCACCCTCGAGCGCGATCGTTTCGCTCGTCATTTACTCTCCAGAAACGCGTCGATCGTCGCGAAAAGGAACTCCGGATCGTCGAGCATGATGAAGTGACGCGCCTTCTCCGCCAGCACGAAGCGATGCTTGGGAACGGACGCGATCTGAGCTTCATAAGCAGCGGCGAGCCGGTCCCTCATTCCCGGCCGAGCCCATCCACCCGCGCCGATGAGGAGCACCGGGACGCGGATCTTCGACATCGCCGGGCGCAGATCGCTCGACATCAATTCAGCCGTGGCGTCACCGACCGCTCGCGGATCGGACTTCGCCCCCGCCGCAGCCATGCGCTCAACATCCTCGCGTCTCGTGATCATCATGGTGAGACTCCGCCGGTTGTGCGCGGCAAACTCCTCCGGCGATTGCTTCGTGATCGCCACGCGCATTCCTTCGGCCTGCCGCGCGGCTGACTCCGCCGTCGCTGACGGATTCATGAGGGCCGGCAGAAAAGGCACACCGTCGACAGAGATGATCGGCCCCACGAGATCGGGCTCGCTGGCAGCGAGATCGAGCGCAAGAAATCCGCCGAGACTGTGGCCGACGATGATCGGGTGATCGAGTTTGTTCGCGCGGATGTAGGACGCCAGTTGCTGCCGAGCTGTCTCGATCAATGGTGTCTTGATGGACGGCTGTCCGGCGAAACCGGCCAGCGTCAGGACATGGCAGGTGTAACGGCTCTGGTAATGCTCGACGGTCGAGCTCCAGACCTCGCCGGGGCTGGCCAGACCGGGGATGAGGATCATCGCCGGACCGGTGCCGGTGACGCGGAGGCTGAAAGCGGCCGGCTCATCGGCATGCGCCGCCGCGACGATTGCGATCAGAACGAGGAAGCTGAGGCGTTTCATTTGAATGTCTCCTTTGCCGTTAACGAAGTAACAGGGCGCGGCAAAAGGTGACTTTGCTAGACTCGGGCGAGTGATGTCCCGGAAGCCATCCTTTGAAACCGAGAGCGAGGACGATATAGGCCCTTCCAACCGCAGCATCAGTGAGAGCAAGATCGCGCTGTTCATCGACTTCGAGAACATCGCCATCGGCGTCATCGACGCCAAGTACAAGAAATTCGAGGTCGGTCTCCTCCTGGAGCGTCTTCTGGAAAAGGGGAAGCTGGTCGCCAAACGTGCCTATTGCGACTGGGACAAGTTCCCCGATTACAAGCGCGAGCTGCACGAGGCCGCCATCGAGCTGATCGAGATCCCGGCGCGCGCCTACTCCGGAAAAAACTCCGCCGACATCCGCATGGCCGTCGACGCCATGGACATGTCCTACTCCAAGGAGCACATCGACATGTTCGTCATCGCGTCAGGCGATTCGGATTTCTCGCCGCTCGTGTCGAAGCTGAAAGAGAACGACAAGTACGTGATCGGCTGCGGCGTGAAGAACTCCTCGAGCGATCTGCTGATCGACAACTGCGATGAGTTCATCTTCTACGAGGACCTCGTGCGCGGCATGCAGAAGGCGCCGTCCGTGGCCTTCAAGGACAAGAAGCAGGCCGAGGTGTTCAAGCTGCTGATCGACTCGATCAAGGCGTTGATGCGCGAGAACAAAGAGATCCTGTGGGGATCGATGGTCAAGCAGACCATGCAGCGCAAGAAGCCGACGTTCAACGAGGAGTACTACGGCTACAACACCTTCAGCGATCTGCTCGAAGACGCGCAGAACAACAACATCATCAAGATCAAGAAGGACGTGAAGTCGGGGTCGTACGTAATCACCGGCTTCGCGCAACCGGCGGCTTAGCGTCTCGTATACCTAAGACGTGACCGTTCCTCTGGCAATCACCGACGTGGTGAAAACGTTCGACGGCCGTCGCGCCCTCGACGGTGTCTCGCTCGACCTCCACGAAGGCGAGATCCTCGGACTCCTCGGACCGAATGGCGCGGGGAAGAGCACGCTGGTGAGAACGATCATGGGACGCGTGCGCCCCGATCGTGGTGAGGTGCGCATCTTCGATCGAGTCGCCCCCGCCGGCGAGAGCAGCGCGCGCGAGCGCGTCGGCGTCGTGCCGCAGGAGATCGCGCTCTATCCCTTGCTCTCGGCGCGCGAGAACCTCATCGTCTTCGGCCGATATCAGGGCTTGAGCGGTGCGGCTCTCGACGAAGCGGTCGACCGCGCTCTCGAATGGTCGGTCCTGAGCGACCGCACCGATGATCCCGTGAAGACGTTCTCCGGCGGCATGAAGCGCCGGCTGAACATGGCCGTGGGCACGCTGCATCGTCCGCGCATCCTGCTGCTCGACGAACCGACCGTCGGCGTCGATCCGCAATCGCGCGAGCGCATCTACGGAATGATCGAGTCGCTGCGCGGCGAAGGTGTCTCGCTGATTTACACGACGCATTACATGGAAGAAGCGGAGCGGCTGTGCGATCGCGTGGCCATCATCGATCATGGCCGTCTGATCGCCACAGGGACGAAGAACGAGCTCGTACGCGCCACGGTCGGCGACAAGCGGGAAATGATCATGGTCGAGAAAGTGCCGACGCTGGAGAGCGTCTTTCTGCATCTCACCGGACGGGAGCTGCGCGAATGATCCTCGACGTAGTGCGTGCCGGCTGGATGAATCTGCGCCGCGACCGCGCGGCGATGATGCTCAGTTTCATCGTCCCGATCGTCTTCTTCTCGATCTTCTATGCCGTCTTCGGGCTACAGCGGTCGACCACGCCGCGGGTCAAGCTCGCGATCGTCGATGAGGATCGAAGCACAAACTCGAAGCGACTCATCGATGCGTTGCGCAATGAGTCGGCACTGAACATCGTGCAGACACCGAAGAAGTCGACCACGCCGTTCACCGCCGCGACAGCCGAGGAGTATGTGCGGACGGGGAACGCGCCGATCGCATTGGTGATCCCGAAGGGTTTCGGCGCCGCGCCGATCCGCTTCGACAGCAGCAGCGGGACCGCAGCGCCGACCGTGCATCTGCTCTCCGATTCGGCTGACCCGATCGCGCCACAGATCGTCGGCGGACTTCTGCAGAGGACGATCATGACGGCGATGCCCGACGTCATGGCTACGGGCGGCATCGACGCCGTCGATCGCTGGAGCGGCGGGCTCACGCCGAAGCAACGGGAAACGCTCAACGCAAACATCGCCGCATTCCGCGCCTACAGCGCGAAACCGCGCGCGCAGACGACGACCGGGCAGTCACTGATCAAGATCGAGAACACGGACGTCGTCGGCAAAAAGAAGCGCAATACCGCCGTCGCGCTTTATGCGGCCGGCATTGCGGTGATGTTCCTGCTGTTCACCTCCGCGGGCGCGGGCGGCGCGCTGCTCGAGGAGATCGATAGCGGCACGCTCGACCGCATCCTCAGCACTCGTCTCACCCTCACGAAGCTGCTCCTTGGAAAACTCGCCTATCTGTGGTCGCTCGGTGTGGCGCAACTCATCGTCATGTTCGTGTGGGCCGCGGTGGCTTTCCGTCTCGAGCTGCTGCAGCACATCACAGGGTTCGCGATCATGACCGCAGCGACGGCGCTGGCCTCGGCGGCATTTGGTCTGGTCCTGGCGTCAATCGCACGCACGCGCGCACAGCTCTCTGCGCTGTCTAACTTGATCGTGTTGAGCATCTCCGCGCTCGGCGGCTCGATGTGGCCACGATTCCTGATGCCACCCGCGCTTCAGAAAGCAGGACTCGCGCTGTTCAACGCATGGGCGCTGGAAGGATTCACGAATGTGTTCTGGCGAGAAGAGCCGCTCACGTCGATCGTGTTGCCGGTCGTGATCCTCGCGGCGTGGGGAATCGCGTTCTTCCTCCTGGCGCGAAAACTCACGCAGCGATGGGACGTGGCCTAGCGCGCGACGTCTCGCAGCAGTCTTTGCACGCCCTCGAGATATGGGCGTGCAGAGTCATCTCTGAAATCGGGGATCACCAGTGCGAAAGACCCGCGATGAGCGACGATTCCACGGCGACGGACCTCATAGGTCACCGGCCAGAGATAGTCGGTTGTCGGCCGACGTGTGGCCAGATCGTACGATCGGTCGCGAAGTCCGCTGTACGTCACATTCAGAACGACGACAGCGTCGAATTCGTTTTCGTCGATGTCATCCGTCCGATTGACGACGGTCGTGGCATGGAGAAGACCCTGGATCTCGTTTCGAATCGGCGCATTGAGATCGTGACCCTGCGTGAATTCCTTGCTGAGCACGAGCGCTACGCGGCCCGCAGGCTGCGAGGATGCACACGCGAACACGAATGATGCGAGCAATGCGATGAGCGTCTTCATTAGAAACCCCCTGTAGAATCCCCCGGTGCCTGCGCTGGAGAACCGTGGCCATTATCCCGCTCTCGTCATCGGAACGGGTATCGCCGGCTTGACGACTGCGTTAACTCTGGCTTCCGCGGGCATCCGCGTGCTTCTGGTCACCAAGGCCGCCGATCCGAAAGACTGCAACACATTCTGGGCGCAGGGCGGGATCATCTACGAGGGGGAGAACGACTCCCCGGCCAGCCTCGTGCAGGACATCATCCGCGCCGGCGCGGGCATCTCGAACGAAGAGGCCGTCGAGTTCCTCGCCACGGAAGGTCCGCGCGTCGTCAAGGAGCTCCTTCTCGAAGAGATTCACGTCCCTTTCTCGAAGAGCGAGGAGGGAGAGCTCGATCTGACGCAGGAGGGGGCGCATTCGATCCCGCGCATCATCCACGCCGGCGACGCGACCGGACGGGCCATCGAAGTCTCCTTGCTCAATCGCGTGAAGTCGGAGCCGAACATCACGCTCGCGACCGAAGTGACGGCGATCGACCTGCTGACCACACATCACCATCCGACGAACATTCAGGTCCGTTACCGGCTGACGAACGAATGCGTCGGAGCGTATCTGCTCGACGACCGGACGAACGACGTCTACACGGTCTTCGCCGATTACACCGTGCTGGCGACCGGCGGCGTGGGACAGATCTACCTGCACTCGACGAACACGCGGCATGCGATCGGCGACGGCGTGGTCATGGCCAAGCGCGCCGGCGCGCGGATCATGAATGCGGAGTACGTGCAGTTCCATCCCACCGCGCTGGCGGACAAGAAGGCGAATCACTTTCTGATCTCGGAGGCGCTGCGCGGCGAAGGAGCGCGCCTCCGGAATCACAAAGGTGAGTACTTCATGGAGAAATACGCGCCCGACCTGAAGGACCTCGCCCCGCGCGACATCGTGGCGCGCGCGATTGTCGAAGAGATGACGACGAACAAAGAGGAATTCGTCTATCTCGATCTGGCGAACTTCTATCACGGCCGTCAGCCGATCAAGGAGCGATTCCCGAATATCTCCAAAGCGTGCGCGGAGCTCGGCGTCGACATCGCGAAAGATCCGATTCCCGTCGTGCCGGCCGCGCACTATTTCTGCGGTGGGGTTCTCTGCAATACGCGCGGAGAAACGACGCTCAGCCGTCTATACGCCATCGGCGAGACGTCATGCTCCGGCGTCCACGGCGCGAATCGATTGGCGTCGACGTCGCTGCTCGAAGGACTGACGTGGGGTTACTACGCCGCGGTCTCCATTCGCGAGAAGTTGAGGAGCGGGGGCGAGCTCGTGCGCTTCGTCACCGATTCGATCCCTGACTGGAAGTCGCCCGGCACGCTCGACGTCGAAGATCCGGCGCTCATCCTCCAGGACTGGACCACGATCCAGCACACGATGTGGAACTACGTCGGGATCGTGCGCACCTACGAGCGGCTCAAGCGCGCCGTCGCCGACATGCGCGAGCTCGGCAACCGCCTGACGAAGTTCTATCACGAGGCCACGATCCGCAAATCGATCGTCGAGCTGTTTCACGGCCAGCAGATGGCGGGCATCGTGGCCTCGGCAGCGTTGCGCGATCCGGTGTCGAGAGGCGCGCACTTCCGACGAGATTGACTTGGAGTGCGGTGCACTCCAAGACTAAAACAAACCCGGCTGCCGCTGCGTCGCGCCGTGCTTGTAGCCGAGGTGATCGTAGGCCAGGTTGCTGGCGATGCGGCCGCGGGGGGTGCGCTGCAGAAATCCGATCTGGATCAGATACGGTTCGTAGAGATCCTCGATCGTTCCGCGATCTTCGGCGATCGATGACGCGAGCGCATTCACGCCCACCGGGCCGCCGCCGAAGCGCTCGATGATCGTCATCAGCAGCTTGCGATCGATCTCGTCGAGACCGTAGTCGTCGACCTCGAGCATGTGCAACGCCTCGCGTGCGATCTCGACATCGACTCTCCCCTCCCGTTTCACCTCGGCGTAATCGCGCACGCGGCGCAGAAGACGGTTGGCGATTCGGGGCGTACCGCGCGAGCGCCGCGCGATCTCGTTCGCACCGTCCGTCGTGATCGGAATGTTCAGGATCTCGGATGAGCGGCGCACGATCACGGCGAGCGATTCGACGTCGTAGAAATCGAGCCGATGCACGATGCCGAAGCGTGCCCGCAGAGGCGCCGTGAGCAGGCCGGCACGCGTCGTCGCGCCGATCAGCGTGAACCGCGGAATCTCGACCTTCAGCGTACGCGCCGACGGGCCTTGTCCGATCACGACGTCGATGTAGAAGTCCTCCATCGCCGAGTAGAGGACTTCTTCGACCGGCGCGGGCAGGCGATGGATCTCGTCGATGAACAGCGTGTCGCCGAGCTCGAGATTCGTGATGATCGCGACGAGATCTCCGGTTTTCTCGAGCGCCGGGCCGGAAGTGCTCCGGATATTCGCGTTCATCTCGTTGGCGATGATGTTCGCCAGCGTCGTCTTGCCGAGTCCCGGAGGTCCGAACAGCAGAACGTGATCGATCGTCTCGTTGCGCTTGCGCGCCGCGGCGATCGAGATCTCCAGATTGGCTTTGACCTTCTGCTGCCCGATGTACTCGCGCAGAAACTTCGGGCGAAGGGAAAGCTCGGTCTGGAGATCGTCTTCGACTGGTTCTGCGGACAGGACGCGGGACTCGGTCACCTTCTCTAGTTTACGCGGATAGTGACGTTCGCGATCAGATCGTGACGAGCTGGCCGTCGAAGGTCGTCACCGTCCAGCCCGCGCACGGTTCGTTGAAGCAATCCTTCATCTCGCGCATCAGATCGAGCGCGACCGCTTCTCCAAGTTTCAGTCCGGCGACGGCGTCGGAGCGCCAGTGAATGCCGGCCATGTTGCGTCCGACAGCAACGTTCCATGCCAGTTTGTTCAACTCGTCGCCGATCGTGAGTGGCGGCCCGTTGTACGGCGCGAGGGTCAATCCGTCGTCGCTCGCCACAACCGGATCATCGACAGGGAATGACTCGTCGAAGAACGCTTTGAGCACTGTCGCTCCCGCGCCGGCAACTGCGGCATGTCCCGCTGGATACGACGGGTGCAGTGGACATCCTTCCGGATAGCCCTGCGGCAGCAGGAAGCTCTGGTGAAGTCGAAAGACGTGATCGAGCGCAGGCGAGGAGAGAAGAGCGTCGTGCACCGGATATTTCGCCGCACCGCTCTTCGTCTGATGGACACGGCCACCGTATTCTTCCGGCCGCATGCGCCGATGCACCAGCCACTTCTCGTACCAGCAGGCGCGGAGTGCGGCTGCGGAAGCGCGCGCGACGAGATCGAGCGCGTGTGCTCCGCCATGAGTGATGAAGCCCGACTGCGACGTATTTCCTCGATAGGGATTGTTCCGATCGTACGGCGCTCCTCGGTATGGACGCTGGATGTCGGTAGTCCCCTGCATTCCGAAGAGAATCAGACACGCGGTCTGAAATGCCTGGAACGTGAAGTCGAGATAGACATATGCAGCGAGGTCGCGCGGAGTTCTGATGTATCGATA
>DASXRT010000212.1:0-2505 GCA_036506455.1 Thermoanaerobaculia bacterium | reverse complement strand
ATCACCGTGCGGTGGGACAAGAACTTTCTGAAAGTCATCCGCATCGCGCTCGAGCGGAAGAAAAACCTGCGCGTGTATGGCGGCGTGCGTTTCGGCGGCACGCTCACGATTCACGATGCCTTCGACGAGCTGGGCTTCGATCACATCGCCATCGCCGCGGGCGCGGGGACGCCGACCGTCGTGCGGATGAAGAACAATCTCATCCGCGGCATCCGCAAAGCGTCGGACTTCCTCATGGCGCTGCAGCTCACCGGCGCGTTCAAGAAGAACTCGATGGCGAATCTGCAGGTGCGGCTGCCGGCGGTCGTCATCGGCGGCGGACTGACGGCGATCGACACCGCGACGGAGCTGTTCGCCTACTACCCTGTTCAGGTCGAGCGCATCCTCGATCGCTTCGAGTCGTTGTCATCGGAGTTCGGCGAATCCACGCTGCGCGCCGCGTACGATGCGGAGGAGCAGCGCATCCTCGACGAGTTCCTCGAGCACGGTCGTGCGGTGCGTGTGGAGCGCAAGCGCGCCGCCGCGGCCGGCGAGAAGCCGAACTTCATTCCGCTCGTGCGATCGTGGGGCGGCGTGACGATCGCCTATCGCAAGTCGATGCTCGACTCGCCCGCCTATCGGCTCAACTACGAAGAGATCGCGAAGTCATTCGAAGAAGGCATCGCCTACGCGGAGAACCTGTCGCCCGTCGAAGCAGCGCCGGATGAATTCGGGCACGTGAAGGCGATTCTCTTCGAGAAGCAGATCGTCGAGGACGGCCGCTGGAAGGACTCCGGCAACATCGTCGAGCTTCCGGCGCGATCGGTCATGGTTGCCGCCGGCACGAGTCCGAACGTGATCTATGAGAAAGAGCATCCCGGTACGTTCAAGCTCGATAAATGGAAGCAATTCTTCCAGGCCTACATGGTCAATGAATCGACGGAGCTCGTCGAAGTCGAAGACCCGATGACGCACTACGGCTTCTTTACTTCGTATCAACATCCCGGTCATCGCGAGAAACTGATCTCGTTTTATGGTGACAATCATCCGCGCTACGCCGGCAACGTCGTCAAGGCGATGGCATCGGCGAAGGACGGTTATCCGCACATCGTCTCGCTCTTCCCGCGCGAGACCGCGGACCCGGCGCAGTGGCGCGCGCTCGTGCAGAGACTCGACGACGGACTCGTCGCGCGCGTGCATGAGGTAAATCGACTGACACCGACGATCGTTGAAGTCGTCGTTCGCGCGCCGTTTGCGGCACAAAAGTTCCAGCCCGGGCAGTTCTTCCGGCTGCAGAACTTCGAGTCGAATGCCGCAGAAGTCGACGGAACGCGGCTGGCGATGGAAGGCATCGCTCTCACGGGCGCGTGGACCGACGCCGAGCAAGGGTTGCTCTCGCTCATCATTCTGGAGATGGGCGGCTCGTCGCGTCTGTGCGCGATGCTGACGCCGGGCGAGCCGGTCATTGTCATGGGACCGACCGGTGCGCCGACGGAGATCCCGAAAAACGAGACCGTGCTGCTCGCTGGCGGCGGCCTCGGCAACGCGGTGCTCTTCTCGATTGCCAAAGCCTTCCGCGACAACGGCTGCCGCGTCGTCTACTTCGCCGGTTACAAGAAGCGGCAGGATGTTTTCAAGCGTGATGAGATCGAGGCCGGCACCGATCAGGTGATCTGGGCTGTCGACGCCGGCGAAATGATTCCGCCGCGCCGCGAGCAGGATCTCGCGTTCGTCGGCAACATCGTGCAGGCGATGGTCTGGTACGCGTCCGAGCCGCGCCTGTTCGACCTGAAGAAGGCCTCGCGCGTGATCGCCATCGGCTCCGACGGCATGATGCGCGCGGTCAAGGAAGCGCGCCACGGCGTGCTCGCGCCGTTCCTCTCGCCCGATCATGTCGGCATCGCGTCGATCAACTCGCCGATGCAGTGCATGATGAAGCAGGTCTGCGCGCAGTGCCTGCAACGCCACGTCGATCCGAAGACGGGCAAGGAGTCGTTCGTCTTCTCCTGCTTCAATCAGGACCAGCGCATCGACGAAGTCGACTTCGTGAATCTGCGCGCGCGCCTGCGCCAGAACACCGTGCTGGAGAAGCTGACCAATCTGTGGCTCACGCGCTGCCTGGCCGGTGGAGAGCGGCCGTCCCGGCCGCAGACAGCCGGCGTCGCGCCGGCTGTCTAACTCGGATGCGTTATGCGGAAGACGACTTCACGATGATCGCCACCGGGTCCTGATTAGCGCTCGCGGTGAAGACCGCCGATCTTCTGCGGTCGCAAGGGATCAGCGCGGGCAGGTGTGATCGAAACGCCGTCCTTCTACCCCGCGTAGCGCAATTTGACAACCGCCGCGTTCCGAGGGAGTCTCGGACGGCTACCTCCCGCACCGCCTGTTTCGAAGGCCTAGCCAAGGCTCTTCGCGTGTTGATCCCGAACCTTCAAGTCGGGGGAGGGAACCAGTCCGTTCGCCACAATGGCGGCTAACTCCGCGCTGCACCGGACGTTGACCCGCTCGCAACTGCATCGCGAAAGC
>DASXRT010000211.1:0-18577 GCA_036506455.1 Thermoanaerobaculia bacterium | reverse complement strand
CAGAAAGTCTTGTCCAAGCTCCGCTGCGAGACGGTCGCCGAGTCGCGTGAGCAGCGCGACGGCGCGTTCCCGCAAATCAACGTGCTGATCAATCGCGATGAAGAAGCGATCCTGCAGGAGCTGCATCGTGAGCTCTCGGATCGTTATGCCGCCGAAGGCATCACATTGTCGGTCTCAGGGCCGTGGCCCCCGTACACATTCGCGAGCGTGGACAATGCCTGAGCAGGAGCAACAACTCTCGGTTCTGGAGACGCTCGATCATCTCCTCGATCGCGGCGTCGTGATCGCCGGCGAAGCGGTCATCTCCATCGGTGATGTCGATCTCCTCTACCTCGGCTTGAACATCGTTCTGGCCAATGTCGATGCACTGATCCGCGTCAGCAACAAGCCGCGATGAAACGAGTCGCCATCGGACTTCATCTTCGTCGCGAAGATGTCGAGCCGCTGGCGGATGCAGTGGCCGCGTCGGGCCTCTTTGTGAGTACCATTCCTCTCGCCGATGATCAGCCGCTCGGCGATCGCGAGCTTCTGCTCCGTGTCGCGGAGGTTCGCGCGAGGCTCCTCGACCGCGCGACGTTCATCGCCGTTCGATATGGCTTCTCGTTTCATTCGAACGCGGAAGCGGAGGCGAAGATCGGAGCGAATGCTTCTCGCTGGCGGCAGATCCTGGAGGAGAATCGTTCGCGCGTGGAGCTGACATTGAAAGTGCCGGCGGCAACTCCGCAAGCGAAGCCGGATCGCCATTCGTTCCAGTCGGGCGCCGACTATCTTCGCGCTCTGCACTCGGCGAAGAATGCCGCTTCAGTCGATGAAACATTCAAGCGCGCCGTCGAGGAACATCTTGCGCCGCTGTGCGTGGTCACTCGATGGCTGACGCGTGACGCCGCATCCGCCGAGTTCGCGGCTCTCATCGAGCGCGATCGTCTGCGCGAGCTCGCGCCGGCGGGAGAATCGCTCAAGCGAGCGTGCCCCGACGTGCCGTTCCTGCTCTCGGCGCCATGGCCGCTGGAGGTCTTTGCCGATGCTGATCACGAATGACGAAGAGGCGCTGCGCGAACACCTGTCGTTCACCGAATCGACGATCCCGGCGCGCATCTCCGCCGATCCTGAAGCCGTCGAGAACGGACTGGCCAAACTCGTCCTCTCGATCATCGAGCTCGTTCGACGACTCCTGGAGAAACAGGCCCTCCGCCGCATGGATGCCGGCAACCTCACCGAGGAAGAAATCGAGCGCCTCGGCACCGCGCTGATGAAGCTCGAAGAGAAGATGGGGGAGCTGAAAAAGGTCTTTGGATTGGAGGACGAGGATTTGAACCTTTCGCTCGGCCCGATCAAGACCTTGGAGTAGTTGTGCTATGTTCTCGCGCCTATGCCGACCGACAATCGAGGGGTCATGCGGCAGCCGCAGGGGCTGGTGGACATCCTCGACAAGATTCTCGACAAGGGGCTCGTGGTCGCGGGTGACGTGAAGGTCTCGCTCGCGAACGTGGAGCTGCTCACCATCCAGCTTCGCCTCGTGATCTGCTCGGTCGACAAAGCCGAGCAGATCGGCATCAACTGGTGGAAAACCGATCGCTTCTACTCGTCGGAGGCGCTGCGGGCGCTGCCGAGCGCCGACGACTATGACGCGCTGAAAGCACGCATCCAGCAACTCGAAAATCAACTCAGTACCCGCGGAACCCCGGCGGCAAAGCCGGGAGAGCGGAAAGGCAGGTAGACGATGGCCGTTGAACGCGCGCCGGGCGGTTCTTCACTCATTGATGTACTCGACCGAATTCTCGACAAGGGCATCGTCGTCGACGCCTGGGTGAGAATCTCCCTCGTCGGCATCGATCTGATCACCGTCGAGGCTCGCGTCGTCATCGCGTCGATTGACACGTACCTCAAGTACGCGGAAGCAGTCGGCATCACACCGATGGTCGCGCGGCCGGCGCTCGGTCCGGGCGAAGGCGGTGGCGGTCCGACCGGGGCCGAATCACCGACCCGTTCGACCGTTGGCCGATAGGCTGGAAACGCTCACCGCGGCGCTGATCCATCGCTTCAACAACGTGCTGATGGGCATTCAGCCGCACGTTGAAGTAATCAAGCGCGCTGGAAAAGACAACGAGCGCGTCCTCGGATCGGCGACACAGATCGAGAATGCGCTGCGCCGCGCGAAAGCGGTCATGTCCGAGGTATCGCGGCTGGCGCGGCCGCTGGCGCTCGACATTCAGCCGATGGAAATCACACCGTGGTTCGATTCACTGCGACGCGATGTACAGCCGTTCGCGACGAATCCTGTTTCGCTGACATTCGATACGCCGGCGGATCTGACGATCGCTGCGGATCGCGAGCAGCTCACGCGCGTGATCGTCAACCTCATCACGAACGCAGTCGAAGCAATGCCGGACGGCGGCACGATCATGGTCAGCGCGCGACCCGTCACCAGCGGCATCGAGCTCGAGATCGCCGACAGCGGCGCAGGCATCGCGCCGGACCTGATCGGCCGTGCCTTCGAGCCCCTCTTCACGACGAAGCGCAACGCGGCGGGACTCGGACTCTCCGTTGTTCAGCAGATTGTCGAAGCGCACGGCGGAACGGTACGTCTCGACAGCAAACCAGGTGCGGGGACGACGGTCACATTCGTGCTGCGCCGGCCTTGAGCCACTGATCGAACCACGTGAGCACGTTGTCGTACCACAGCTTCGAGTTCTGCGGCTTCAAGACCCAGTGCCCTTCGTCGGGGAAGTAGATCAGCTTCGATGGGATGCCCTTGCGCTGCAATGTGGTGAAGAGCTGCAGTCCCTGATCGACCGGCACGCGGAAATCGAGCTCGCCTTGCACGACGAGCGTCGGCGTCTTGAAGTTTTTCGCGTAGCGATGCGGTGACCAGCGTTCGTACAGCTCGGGGTTGTCCCACGGATTGCCCCGGAACTCCCACTCCGGAAACCACAGCTCCTCGGTCACTCCGTACTCGGACTCGAGGTTGTAGACGCCGTCGTGTGAGACAAGCGCCTTGAACCGATCGGTGTGTCCGAGCATCCAGTCGATCATGTAACCGCCGTAGGAGGCGCCGGCGGCGCCGATGCGTGTGGCATCCACGTACGGAAGTGTCTCGAACTTGTCGACGCCGTTCATGATATCGGCGTACGGTTTGCCGCCCCAATCGCCGGAGATCTCTTCGACGAAGCGTTGTCCGAAGCCCGTCGACCCGCGCGGGTTCGGCATGAACATCACGTAGCCGCGCGCCGCGAACATCTGCGGATTCCAGCGATACGACCAGGCGTCGCCCCACACGCCTTGCGGTCCGCCATGAATCAGAACGATGCCCGGATATTTCTTCGTCGCATCGAATCCCGGCGGCGTGACGATCCATCCCTGAATCTGCGTGTTCTCGGCACCGGTCCACGTCGTGCTGGTGACGGCGCCCATGGCGATGCGATTCAGCAGCGCGTCGTTCTCATGAGTGATCTGTATCGCTTTGCCATCGCGAGTGAACGAGAAAATGTCGTTGGGACGCTGCAACGTCGCGCGTTCGAAGTAAATCGTCCGGCCATCGCGACTCGTTGCGAGCGCATCCGCCGATCCTGATTCGTAGATCTTCGTGTAGCGCCCTTCCAGTGTGACTTCAAAAATCGGCATACGACCGTTCTCAGGCGCGGTGAAGTAGATGGTTCGGCTGTCGGGCGACCACGCGAACGATTCGATCCAGTTCGTGAAATCGCGTGCGAGCCGCGTCTGCGTCCCGGTCGCGCGGTTGTACAGCCAGAGCTCCCACAGATCAGACTCGTATCCAGCGCGCGCCTGCGATCGATAGGCGATCCACTTTCCATCCGGGGAGTATTTCGGTGACGTGTCCGCGCCGGTGCGCGTGGTGATGCGCTTCGCTTCCCCGCCGGTGATCGGAATGATGAACAGATCGGAGTTCGTAGAGATCTCGGGATGTTGATCGGCGATACGCGCGTAGACGAGCTCGCGGCCGTCAGGGGACGCGTCGAACTCGTCGCCTCCGCCGACCGAGAAGGGCGGCGCATCGAACGCGCCGGGCGTGAGGTCGCGCGGCGCGCCACTGAGCGGATAGAGCACGATGTGCGACCGCGTCGGATCCTGCCACGATTTCCAGTGACGATAAAGCAAATTGGTAATGACTCGCGCTTTAGCTGGCTTATTTTCGTCGGCGACCGTTTTGTCCTTGATGCATTGCGGCTCAACGCCGCAATCAGGATAGATGTCGGAGACGAGCAGCAGGCCGGAGCCGTCGGGCATCCACTTGACGCTCGCCGCGCCGCCCGGCAGATTCGTCAGCCTGCGCGACGCGCCACCGGCCACGTCGAAGAGCCAGACCTGCTTCGGAGTTCCATCGCGATCGGAGACATAAGCGATTGTCTTTCCATCCGGCGACCAGGCCGGACCGTCATCCTGCTTCACGCCGTCGGTGATCCGTCGTGAATCTCCGCCGTTCGACGCAACGAGATAGATCGCGCTGTGCCGGTAGTTCGCCGGAAGATCGATGGTGCTGGCGTCGTAGGCGATCCACTTTCCATCGGCTGAGACCTGCGGCCCACCGATGCGGCGGATCGCGGCCATGTCCTCGAAGGTCATGGGCCGCTGCGCGAATGCGGAGGTAGCGATGAGCAGAGTTGTAATGGCGACTTTTCGGATCATCGTATGTACCCCAGACTCCGGAGACTTTCGTAGTACTCCTGATTCATTTTCGTTTGCGTCATCGCGACGTTCCGCGGACCGTATGTCGGAATCCGCGTTACTGTTCCGATCAACGTCGCGCCGGGCATCTCGTCCGACGCCGGAAAGCCAAGCAATGCGCACACCGTCGGCGCGACATCGAATGCCGAAGCCGGTTTTCGGATCGGAATTGTCGAGGCGATGATCGCGTGACCGCTCTGCGATTCACCCGGCAATCCGATCAGGAAGACATCGTACCCATGCTCGCGCGCCGCGCGGACCGGCGGGGCAATGCCTTCGAGTGCGCGGATCGACATCGTGACGCGGGAGGAGGGATCGAGGGCGAGCCTGTTGAGGATCACGTCGAGCGCCGGGAGATACACCGTCGCGAACTGCGGTCGATGAGATTCGATCTCGCGAATGAAATCAGACGTCGCGACGGCATCGACTCTGAGCGCGTCGCCGCGCGCGGAACCGAAGATCGTCTCCTGACCGATCGACAGGAGCGCACCGCTCCAGCCGTTGGCTGTGGTCCACCAGTTCACTGCCAGCGACGGCACGCCGCGCGCGGCAAAGATCTCCCAGACATAATCGCGGCGCCGGATCGTCGGCGGCAGCGGCTGTCGTTGTGCGGCGGCGCGCAGGGCGACATCTCCGCGCGAAACGCTCTGCAGGACATGCGCGCCGCCGAAGAGGCGCACGCCTTCGACCGCGCGCACGCCGTGCAGCGACGCCGGAACGCCGGTGCCGACGGATGCCCATCGCTCCGTCGTCGAGCGCGCGGCGAGCGTCCCGAAAGACCGGACCGTCGCAAACTCGCGGAGCAGATCGGGCCGCGAGCGCACGATCTCGTCGGATAGACCGTCGACCGCGATGAGGGCGATGCGGCGCTGCACCGGCATCGTCACGACCTGCAGCGGCGGCGACTCCTGCCGCTCCGGCATCGCATACGCGGGGATGAACAGCAGACCGATGAGAATGGCCGCGCCGGCCGCGAGCGGAATGCCGCGCGGTTTCTGATGAATCGCGGGAATGCGTTTCAGCTCATAGATCGTGAACGAAAGAAGCGCCGCAGAAACGACGATCGTGCCGACGACGAAGAAAATCGCCGCGAGCGCACCTCCGGCAATGAGCTCGACGAGCGATGGCATCGTGTCGAATGCGTACCACCAGGCAGCGAGGGGAACGATCAACAGAGCGCTGGTGATGATCGAAACGGCCAGAAGTCCACGCGACGTTTCGATCGGCAGCTCCGGGCGGATCTTCAGCAGGAGAGCGACGATGATCACGACAGCGAATGCGACCACGGCCCACGCGATCGAGTAGATGACGAACAGCTCGAGTGTCTCGATCGCGCTCAACGGATGGTTGCGCGCCAGCATGATGGCCACGCACGGAAGCGCGCCGAAGAGCGCCACGAGCGTCGCCGCTTTCGTCGCGACGGTGGCTAGTTCCGCCCAGAACGTGCGCGAGCTCCACGGATCGAGCGCGAACCAGCGTTCGATGCCGTATTTGAGGTAACCGCGCTCGCGGAGTTGTTCGCGGAGAGACTCGACATCGGTCACGCGCGCGATGCTACCGGAATATGGAATGCGGTGCGGCGTTACAATCCGCGGGCTATCCTCCATGGAATCTGCAACATCCCCCGAAAAGCGGCGCATCCTGTCGCGAGCGGTCTCGGGACTGATCCTGCTCCTCGGCGTCGTGCTGCTGAAGCTCAAGGCGCTTCTCGTCAATCCGTTCGAGGGATTCGGCGCGATTCAGTTCGCCGTCGCCGGCGGCACGATGCTCGTCACGATCCTCGCATACGCGACGAAGTTCCGATTCGGCCTCGTCGTCGGATTCGTGCTCATCACGCTGATCCACGAGATCGGCCACGCCGTGGTGATCCGCGCGAAAGGATTGCGCGCCGGATTCATGGTCTTCATCCCGTTCATCGGCGGAGCGGTCACGATCAAAGATCAACCGCGGTCGGCGTACGACGATGCTCAGATCGGCCTGGCCGGCCCGATCGCAGGCACATTTGCTTCGCTCGTGTCGCTCCAGGTGTTCAAATGGACGGACAATCCGCTCTACCTGCTGATCGCACTGACCGGATTCATTCTGAATTTGATCAATCTGCTACCCATCGGAATGCTCGATGGCGGTCGGATCTCCGCGGCGGTCACCAAATGGATGTGGGTGATCGGCGGAGCGATTCTGACGTACAAGGCGATCAAACAGCCGAATGCGCTCCTGATCCTGATTCTCTTGCTCGCTGTCTTTCAGGTGTACGCGTCGATCGTTCGCGAAAAGGAAGGAAAGTTCTACGAGTTGACTGGCGCACAACGCACCGCGATCGCTGTGGCATATTTCTCACTCGTGATTTTTCTCGGTCATCAGACGTTTGTGGCGCTCGATCGCGTGAAAGCGCTGGCGCGGTAGGCAAGCCGGGATTGTTCGAGCCGTGTCCGCGGTTTTTGATACGCTTGGCCGACGCCGTATGAACCTCTATCTCGTTTTTGCACTCGCGCTCGGCGCGATCACCGGAGTAGTCGAGACGCCGGTCATGCGACCGGTGCCGCTCGTCGCTCAGCGGGATGGCCGCGTTCAGCGCCGCATTCAGCAGCTCGTTCGAACGGTCGTTGATCGCCGGTCGTCGGTCGTGGGGGCTGTATGCCCAACGACCCGCGACCTACGCCCTATGACCCTCCTCAACGCAGCGCCCCGCGCCCCAGCGTTCGCATAGAGCGCCTTTCTCTCCGCATGTACATCGTTGGGGTTCACACATGATTGAAAAAGTTCTGACTTCCATTTTCGGCTCGAAGCACGAGCGCGACGTCAAACGGATGCTGCCGGTCGTCGTGCAGATCAACGCTCTCGAGCCGTCCGTCAGCCGGCTGGGCGACGATCAACTGCGCGCCAAGACCGTCGAGTTCCGCGAACGTCTCAAGCCCGTCGTGGAGCGGCTCGACGCGGCGAAAAAAGAAATCCCGCGCGATGAGATGACCATGAAGGCGGCCCAAGCGGACCTTCAGGCCGCGCTCGATGATCTCCTGCCCGAAGCCTTCGCCGTCTGCCGCGAAGCAGCGAAACGTACGCTCAACATGCGTCACTTCGACGTCCAGCTCATGGGCGGTATGGTCCTCCATCGCGGAAAGATCTCCGAGATGAAGACGGGCGAAGGAAAGACGCTCGTGGCCACACTTCCGGTCTATCTCAACGCGCTCACCGGACGCGGCGTCCACGTGGTCACCGTCAACGACTACCTCGCGCGACGCGACTCCGAATGGATGGGCCGCGTCTACAAATTCCTCGGTCTCAGTGTCGGAGTGATTCAGAACCCGCACGGCGATAAAGAGCGTCAGGAGGCCTATCGCTGCGACGTCACCTACGGCACGAACAACGAGTTCGGCTTCGACTACTTGCGCGACAACATGAAGTTCGATCTCGAGTCGATGGTGCAACGCGACCACGTCTACGCCATCGTCGACGAAGTCGACTCGATTCTCATCGACGAGGCGCGCACACCACTCATCATCAGCGGCCCCTCCGAAGAATCGGTCGACAAGTACTACCGGGTCGACAAGATCGTTCCGCGCCTGAACAAGGATGCCGATTTTCAGGTCGACGAGAAGCAGCACACGGCCGTGCTCACCGAGGATGGTGTGCTGCATGCGGAGAAACTGTTAGGCGTCGACAATCTCTACGATCCGGCGAACATGGACATCCTGCACGGCGTCACACAGGCCGTTCGCGCGCACTCGCTCTACAAGAACGATGTCGACTATCTCGTCAAGGACGGCGAGGTGCTCATCATCGATGAGTTCACCGGACGGCTGATGCCGGGCCGCCGCTGGAGCGACGGACTGCACCAGGCGGTGGAAGCGAAGGAGGGCGTGCGTATCGAGGCGGAAAACCAGACGCTCGCTACGATCACGTTTCAGAACCTGTTTCGCATGTACGAGAAGCTCGCCGGCATGACCGGTACGGCCGACACCGAAGCGGCCGAGTTCGACAAAATCTACAACCTCGAGGTCATCGTCATCCCGCCGAACAAGCCGATGATCCGCAACGACATGGCCGACCTTGTCTATCGCACCGAGCGGGAGAAGTTCGAAGCGATCGTCACCGAGATCAAGGAGATGCAGAAGAAAGGACAGCCGGCGCTCGTCGGCACGATCTCGGTCGAGAAATCCGAGCATCTGTCGACGATGCTCAAGCGCCAGGGCGTGCAGCACGTCGTCCTCAACGCCAAGTACCACGAGAAAGAAGCGGAGATCGTCGCCCAAGCGGGACGCAAGGCTGCGGTCACAATCGCCACGAACATGGCCGGACGCGGCACTGACATCCTGCTCGGCGGCAACTGGGAGTTCGCCGCCGCGCAGAAGACGAAAGAGGTCGCGGATCCGGCCACGAAGCAGTTCATCGAGCGCGATCTTCGCGAGCAATGGCAGCGCGATCACGACGAAGTCGTCCGCCTCGGCGGTCTGCACATTCTGGGCACCGAGCGGCACGAGTCGCGGCGCATCGACAACCAGCTCCGCGGACGATCGGGCCGTCAGGGCGATCCCGGCTCATCGCGCTTCTATCTGTCGCTCGAAGACGATCTGATGCGCATCTTCGGATCGGATCGAATCTCCGGCCTGATGCAGCGTCTGGGAATGGAAGAAGGAGTTCCCATCGAGCACGGCATGGTCACGCGTGCGATCGAGCGCGCGCAGAAGCAGGTCGAAGGCCGCAACTTCGAAGCGCGCAAACACCTCCTCGAATACGACGACGTGATGAACAAGCAGCGTGAGTCGATCTACACGCTGCGCCGCTCGATCCTCGAAGGAAGGGAAGGGAAGGAGTACATCCTCAACGCTGCCGACGAGATCGTCGAGTTCCTCATCGACACGCATTATCCCGAGGATATGCGCGAGCAGCCGAATGAGACGGAGTTGAACGCGGAGCTGTTCGACTTCTTCGGGATCGACCTGAAGACCGCCGGTGCCGACCTGGCAACGATGCGCCGCGACGACGTGAAGCAGCGCATCGTCGAGGCAGTGAACAAGCGCTATGAAGAGAAGGAGAAGCAGGTCGGCGCGGATGTGATGCGCCTTCATGAGAAATACCTGCTGCTACAGGTCATCGATCAGCAGTGGAAGGACCACCTGCTGATGATCGATCATCTCAAAGAAGGCATCGGTCTTCGCGGGTACGGTCAGCGCGATCCACTGATCGAGTACAAGAAGGAGTCGTTCGATCTCTTCCAGGAGATGATGGAGCGCATCCAGGATCGCGTCGTCAAGTATCTGTGGAAGATCGACGTGGTCGTCGAGCGCGAAGGCGAACAGCAGCAGCGCCAGCAACGTCAGCGCTCACCGCTCGCGCAACCGCCGAAACAGCAACCGATGTTTTTGTCCGGCGGCGCGTCGGCCGCGCCGCAGACGGTGAGGCGCAAGGAACAGAAGGTGGGGCGTAATGATCCCTGCCCGTGCGGTTCGGGCAAGAAGTACAAGAAGTGCCATGGAGCGGCGGCGTAATCTGGAGTGCGGCGGCTATGCCGCCGCTCTATGAACATCCTCGGCATCTCCGCTTACTACCACGACAGCGCCGCCGCTCTGGTTCAGGACGGCGAGATCGTCGCCGCGGCGCAGGAAGAGCGGTTCACTCGCAAGAAGGGCGATCATCGCTTTCCTTCGCATTCGCTCGACTACGTGGTCAAAGCGGGCGGGCTGAAGTCCGTTAACGATGCGGACTATCTCGTCTTCTACGACAAGCCGCTGCTCAAGTTCGAGCGTCTGCTCAGCACGTATGTCGCGTACGCACCCAGTGGCATCCGTTCGTTCATCAAAGCGATGCCGCTCTGGCTGAAAGAGAAGCTGCACATGCCGCGGGAGATCCGAAAGCTCACCCGCTACGACGGCAAGATTCTGTTCACACAGCATCACGAATCGCACGCTGCGAGCGCCTTCTACCCGTCGCCGTTCGAAGAAGCGGCAATCATCTGCTTCGATGGTGTGGGGGAGTGGGCCACGACGACAGTGTGGACTGGCCAGGGCAATCGCATTACGCCGCAAAAGGAAATCCGCTTCCCGCACTCCCTGGGGCTGCTCTATTCCGCGTTCACGTACTACACCGGATTCAAAGTGAATTCGGGCGAGTACAAGGTGATGGGACTCGCGCCGTATGGCCAGCCGATTTACGCCGAGACCATTCGCAAACATCTGATCCAGATCCGCGACGACGGCTCGTTCGGAATGAACCTCGACTACTTCAATTACGCGCAAGGTCTGACGATGACGAACGAGAAGTTTCATCGTCTGTTCGGCGGACCTCCGCGCGAGCCCGAAACCGATCTGACGCAACGCGATCTCGATCTCGCCGCGAGCATTCAGGAAGTCACCGAGGAAGTGATGCTGAAGATCGCGCGCCACGCCGCGCGCGAGACAAAGCAGCGCCGCCTCTGCATGGCCGGCGGCGTGGCGCTCAACTGTGTCGGCAATGCGAAGATCCTTCGCGACGGCGCATTCGATGACGTCTGGATCCAACCGGGGGCGGGGGATGCGGGCGGGTCGGTGGGGGCGGCGCTGGTGGTGTGGCATCAGTATCTGGCAGAGCGGCGGCATGGCCGCCGCACTGCAGATGGCATGCGAGGGTCATTACTCGGGCCGGAGTTCTCGCAGGACGAGATTGAAAACTATCTCCGCTCGCAATCCGCGCCCTATACGATCGTCGACGATCTCGCCCAGATCGCGCGATTGATCGCCGGAGGGAAAATCGTCGGCTGGTTCAGCGGGCGGATGGAGTTCGGGCCGCGCGCTCTCGGCGCGAGATCCATCATCGGCGACGCACGCGATCCCGACATGCAAAAGCGCATGAACCTGAAGATCAAGTTTCGCGAGTCGTTCCGGCCTTTCGCGCCGGCGGTGCTCGCCGAGCACGCTCATGAATGGTTCGACCTCGACCGGCCCAGCCCGTACATGCTTCTCGTTGCCGAAGTCCGAAAGGAGCATCAGATCGCAATGACCGATGAGCAGCAGAGGCTCTTCGGCATCGATAAGCTGAACGTAAAGCGCTCATCGATCCCCGCTGTCACACATGTCGACTATTCGGCGCGCATCCAGACAGTGCATCGCGAGACCAATCCGCGCTTCCACGCGCTACTCACGGAATTTCAGAAGATCACCGGCTGTCCCGTCGTCGTGAATACATCGTTCAATGTGCGCGGCGAGCCGATCGTCTGCACTCCCGACGATGCCTATCGCTGCTTCATGAACACCGACATCGACGTGCTGGTTCTCGAAAACGCCGTGCTGATGAAAGAGGAGCAACCGCGCGAGAAAAGCGGAGCGAAACGTGAGTTCGAGTTGGATTGAGACCGCCGCGCCGGCGCGAAAGCAACTGATCACATTCGGTGTGACGATCGCCGCCGCACTCGCCGTCATTGCCGGCGTGCGAGCGTGGCGCAACGGGATGGACGAAGTCGCGATCTCCGCATTCATCGTCGCGGGCCTTTTTGCCGCGTCGGCGGTGATTGCTCCCGACTCGCTGGCCTCGGTTTACCGCTGGTGGATGCGGATCGCCGAGGCGCTGGGATGGATCAACACCCGGATCCTGCTGATCGTGATCTTTTATCTGGTCGTGACACCCGTCGGGCTGATCATGCGGATGGTGAGACGTTCGCCTCTCGATGTCGCCGAGAAAGATTCATACTGGACAGCATCGCCGCGAAACTCGTACGGTGATCGGCACTACGAGAAACAGTTCTGATGATTGATCTGATCAGGGAGTTCTATCTGTACATCCGCGAGCGGAAGAAGCTCTGGATGTTGCCGATTCTGTTCATTCTTCTGCTTCTCTCCGGAATCATCACGCTGACGGCCGGATCGGCCCTGGCGCCCTTCATCTACTCGTTGTTCTGATGCCTCGGCGCGCCGCGTTTCTGACAATCTACGTGTTCTTCTCGCTGGCGCTGGCTTTTCTCGCCGGCGAAATCTTCGTGCGCGTCCTCGGGAAGTACGACGCCGACGGCACGTTCTACTATCGCGGCAAACCCATTCCGCCCTTCGCGCTTCCCGTGCGCAACGCGAAGCAGCTCATCGATGAGTATCTTCGCGATCCAAACGGATATATGGCCTGGGACGCCGATCTCGGATGGACGAATCGTCCGAAGTCGTGCACGCGCGACAGAAAGTACTGCGCGAACGGTGCCGGCTTGCGCAGCGATCGCGACTACAACAAAGACGTCGCGCCCGGCGTGCTGCGGATCTCGCTCTTCGGAGATTCCTTCATTCACGGACACGATGTCGACCTCGCCGGCAGTCTCGCACCTCAATTGGAGCGAGCGCTCGCGGCGCGCAGTGTCAAAGCGGAGGCTCTCAACTTCGGCGTCGGCGGTTACGGGATCGATCAGGCCTATCTGAGGTATTCGCGGGAAGGCTCGTATTACGACACTGACATCATCATCGAAGGGCTGCAGTTCGAGAATGTGGCGCGGCACGTGATGATCTTTCGGCTGATCGCGTATCCGCAGTCGAAGATCCCGTTCTCCAAGCCGCGCTTTCACTTCGACGGTCCATCGCTTCTGATCGCGAACAAACCGACGATCGCTCCTGAGCACGTGCCCGACGCGTTGGCGCATTTCGACCGATCGCCCCTGCGGCCGCTCGAGGCCTTCTATACCGACAAGTACCGCCCGTACTGGTGGCGCCGCAGCAAGTTGATCGCTGTGATCACCGAGCTTTCACGCAAGCACGATGACACCGTCGACGTGATGCGTCCGGACGGAGAAGGCATGCAGCTCACGCTGGCGATCCTGGAGCGTTTCAAAAACGACGTGCACGTCACGCGAAAGCCGTTCCTGCTGATTTACCTGCCGCTGAAGGAGAATCTCGCGGCGCAGCTCCGCGGTGAACGCGATCCCTGGCAGCCCTTCGTCGACATGTTCAAAAAAGAGTTCACCATCATCGATCCCACGCCGCGTCTGCTGGCCATCGCGCGCGAAAAGGGTGTAGAAGCGGTTGCGCCCGGGCACTACACATCTGATGGAAACCGCGCAGTCGCGGAAACGCTCGCTGAGGCGATCGCAAGACTGAGGGCAAAATGACAACCGAGGACCGATCATGTCGATCGACAAGACCATAGGCTTCATCGGTGCCGGCAATATGGCCGAGGCGATGATCCGCGGGCTGCTGCGCGGGGGCGACTTTGCCATTGCCCAGATCGCTGCGTCCGGTCCACGCGAGGAGCGCATGCGCGAATTGCGCGACACCTACGGCATCTACGCGACGACAGACAACAGAGTTCCGGCCGCGTCGGAGATCGTCGTTCTCTCGGTGAAGCCGCAGATTCTCGGGCGCGTGCTTGACGAAGTCGGGAGCACGATCAGTCCCGAGGCCTTGGTGATCTCCATCGCCGCCGGCGTGCCGGTGGCGGCGATCCAGGCAAAGCTCGCCGGAGGGACGCGAGTGGTGCGAGCGATGCCGAACACGCCCGCGCTCGTCGACGCTGCGGCGACCGCGATCGCCCGCGGCGAATATGCGCGCGAGCAGGATCTCGAGGATGTCAAGCGAATCTTCGACGCCATCGGCATGACGGTCGTCCTCGACGAATCGCTGATGGATGCCGTGACCGGACTCTCCGGCTCCGGTCCGGCTTACGTCTTTCTGATTCTCGAAGCACTGAGCGATGCGGGCGTGAAGGTCGGTCTCTCCCGCCGCACATCACAACTTCTCGCCGCGCAAACAGTCCTCGGATCGGCGAAGTTGCTCCTCGAGACCAACGAGCATCCGGGATTGCTCAAGGACATGGTTACCTCGCCGGGCGGAACGGCGATCACCGGACTACACACGCTCGAGCACGGCGGCGTTCGCACGACGCTGATGAACGCGGTCGAAGCAGCCACGCGTCGATCGCGCGAGCTCGGCGAGGCTATGCTCAAGAAGTGACAGACGCGATCGAAGTCGTCGAGAACGAGTTGAAAGCTGCCACCGATCGCGCGCGTGCGCTCGTCGACAGCACGCCGGCGCGGCTCTTTACCGTTCGTCCGTCACTCACGCAATGGTCGGCGGCGGAGTGTCTGTCGCATCTCAGCATCAGCACGGAGATGTTCCTGCCGGTGCTGCGAAGAGCGGCCGACAACGCGCGCAGCCGCGGCTTGACGGGCAATGGTGCCCCGGCGATGGATCTGCTCGGGCGGATCCTGAAATGGTTTCTCGAGCCACCCGTGCGCTCGCGCATGAAGACGACCGCGGCATTCGTGCCACGATCGATTCGTGCGAAAGCGGAAGCGCTCGCCGAATTTTCGACGCTGCAAATGCAGCTCATCGATCTGCTGCGCTCGATTCGCGATCTGCCGATCGGGAAGGTGAAGATCGTTTCACCGTTCGACAGCCGCGTGCGCTACAACGTCTACTCCGCATTCCGAATCGTGGCGGCGCACCAGCGGCGCCATCTGTGGCAGGCGGAGCAGGCGGTGGCGGCGTTGCAGCGTTCGCAGGCGATCGCCTAGCCCGGATTATTCATGAGGCCTTCGTCGCGAGGCGGTCGAGATGAGCCTGGATGCGAGGAAAACGGCGATTTCGCGACGAAGGCATAGTTAACACTATGTTGAGGAGCGAAATCGTCGTTTGACGAAGCAGACAGCCTCATATCGACCGCCGCAGCAGAAGGCTTCATGAATAATCCGGGCTAGGACGCCACGCCGCGCCGTGAGAGGACATTGGCCAGCACGGTTCGAAGATCGTTGAAGTTGATCGGGCTGCGCACGACGTCATCGGCGCGGAAATCGGCGCCGCGCTCCATTTCGCCGGACCCGCTGACGAGCACGATCTTCACGTCGGCGGTCTCGCGCCTCGATTTCAAAAGCTGCACGAGCTCGCGCGCGTTCATCTTCGGCATGACCGCCTCGGCCAGGACGACGTCAGGCTTCTGTTGTGTCGCGGTGCGAAGGCCTTCGAGACCATCCGCGGCCGTCAATACCGAATAGCCGGCCTGCTGCAGCGAATGTTTGGCCATCGCTCGCACCCCGGCATCGCTATGGACGACGAGAATGACATGCGCGCGATCGGCCTGCGCCGGCGCCGTCGGAGCGGGCGCGGGCTGCTCGACTGTCGGAGTGAACGCCGGCCGCCGAACTTTGTGCTCCACAGCCTGGGCCTGAGCTACCAGCGTCGAGCGCTCCTGCTGCCAGCGCTCCGCAGTTTGGCGGAACTTCTCGCGTTCTTCCTCCAGGCGCTGCTGCAACGTGGTGACACGCGCGGTGAGTGTGCGCACTTCCGCACGCGCCGCCTCTCTGGCCATCAACGCCTCGCCGACATCCGTTTCGTGATCCTCGGCGATGTGGGTGACGATTTTCTGAAGCTTCTCGCTCCACTCCGCGTCGAGCCGTTCACGCGCCCCTTTCTCTTCGGCAGCGTGGCGCCGCTCCTCATCGACGGCGCGCTGTAACTCGTGGAGCTTTTGCGTCATCGTGCGCATCTCTGCTTTGGCACTTTCTCTCGACAGCAGAGAGTCGCCGATCGCGTTCTCATGATCGGCGGCCATCTGTCTGAGCTTCTCGTTCAATTCGCGAATGGATTTCTCGCGCAGTGTCTTGATCTCGTCTGCGCGCTGTCGCTCGACCAGAACGCTTTTGCGCGCAGTGTCGAGCTGCTCGCGTGCTGTCGCCAATTCGGCAGCGAGCTTCTCGCGCTCCTGTTCGACAGCCTGCTTCGCAGAGTCGAGCTCTTCGCGGAACGAGCCACGCATTTCTTCGGCGGCGGTGCGAAGCTGCTCGATTTCCTCATCCAATTCCGCGATCCGCCGTTCGGAGCCGGCTCGAAGCTGTTCGAGCTCGCTCGCGTGCGCTTCGGCCCGCTCCTCGGCCGCGCGCGCCGCTTCACGCGCTTCGGAGGCCTCGCGTTGATGTTCCGCCGAAACGCCCGCCGTACGGTTCAGAGTCGTCCGTGCCGCCGCTTCGAGTTGTCCGCGGAGCTTCGCTTCGCGATCGGCGCGCGCATGCTCGCCACTCAGCGACGCCAGTGTGCGATCGAGCTCTCGCTGCAGCGCGTCGGCCTTGGCAACGGCGGCATCGCTGCGCTTCTTCGCCTCCGCAGTCGCAGCCTCATGCTTCTGCGTCAGCTCGGTCGCGGACTGCGCGCGCTGCGTCGCTTCACGATCGACCCGGGTGCGTGCATCGGTGAGGTCCTTCTGCGCAACTTCGAGCTTCTTCGTGATCAGCTCGGTGCGCTGTTTTGCCTCGAGCAGCTTCGCTTCGTATTTCGTGGAGAGATCGGTGATGGCTTTCTGCAGCGCCTCGTGTCCGGCGACCTCGAGCTGTTCACGCAGCGTCGATTCCTCGGCCGCGCGTGTGTGCTCCTCGTTCGCGCGCCGCTGCGCAACCTCGAGACCTTGCTGGAGCGCCGCGACACGAGCATCCGCCTCGGTCGCGCGCTTCAGCAGGGCGTCGTAATCCCGCTTGGCGGAAAGCGACCGATTGCCCTGATCGGCGAGACGCTCCTGCAGCGTTTCGATCTCCTTCGCGAATGCAACGTCGCGCGCTTTCGCCGCGGCATTCGCTTCGTTGCGCAGCCGAGCCTCGTTCTCCGCCAGCGAGCGAGCCCGCGCCAGCTCCGCCTGCAGCTCCGGGATTCGTTCATCTTGAACGACGATGGTATCGACAGCAGCCGGTCGATCGACCGCCGGCAGCAGCGGCGGCGAGGGCGGTGTCGGCAGAATCGGCCGCTGCGCGAGCGGCGCGCGAATGGCCCGCGTGGCGATCGCCGTGGCCACCGCGATCGTCAGCGGGATGACGAAGCTCATCGACGGCACGATGCGCACCGGCGCGAACATCCAGTCGTACAGGACTACTGCCGCGACCGCCGCCGTGACGCCGAGGAGGGCGCTGCTCAGCCAGGCGACGGCGGTGACGGCGATGAGATAGACATAAATCGGCTCGTAATGGGGAAACATCGCCGCCAGCGTGCCGTTCACGCCGGTGGCGAGAGTGAGTATGGCTACCGCCTGTCCGGCGCGCAGTGCACCGGTAGTCCACTTCCGCGATGTCGCGGATTTCGCTGGCATCGGAACCTCGTGGGAAGTCGTCAGCTATGGTAACAGGCTAGGCGTTTCGGACGGAGCGCGCGCGGCGCTGCATCCACGTCATCAGCCAATAGAGCGCGCCGACGACGAGCGCGAAACCGATCAGGTAGTGCGACTTCGTCTCGAATGCGGTCCGCAGCGCCGCCGGATCGTGCATGAGTGCCGGCTGATCGCCGAGAACCTTCTGGCCGAACCAGGCCAGCGCTGTGCAGAAGAGTCCCGCACCGGCGATCGTCACCAGCGAGAACGTCTTGAAATCCATGTGAAACAGGCCTGCCGGAATCGAGATGAGATGCCGCACCGCCGGGAGTAGACGTGCGACGAAAACTCCTCCCGCGCCGTACGCGGCGAACCAGTCATCTGCTGTGACGAGTTTGCGATGAGGAAGCAGAACGTACTTGCCGTATCGCTCGAAAAGCGGCCGGCCGAGTTTCCACGCCACCCAGTAACTGAGCGCAGATCCGGCCCATGACCCGAGCGTGGCCGCGACGATGACGCCGATGAGATTCAATTTGCCTTGCGATGCCCAGTACGCCGCGGGCGGAATCACGAATTCCGCAGGGACCGGCAGCGCGGTGCTCTCGAACGCCATCATCACGAAGATGCCGAGGTAACCCCAGTCGAGGATGAACTGCATCCAGGAAGCGAAAAGGTTATGAAGCATCTGTTCCATAAAGGGCGCGACATCCTATACGAAACCGCGTGTTAGCATCGACGCGACAGTGCCTTACGACGTCATCATCCTCGGCGGCGCGTTCAGCGGCGCGTCTGCGGCGATCCTGCTGCGACGTGAAGCGCCGCAACTGCGCGTGCTCATCGTCGAGAAGGCGACTGCATTCGACGCCAAGGTCGGCGAGGCCACGACGGA
>DASXRT010000210.1:0-2854 GCA_036506455.1 Thermoanaerobaculia bacterium | reverse complement strand
GTCGAGATCGGTGCCGACCGCGAACGTCACGGTCAATGTCAGCCGGCCGTCGGAAGTCGACTGCGAGAACATGTAGAGCATGCCCTCGATCCCGTTGAGCTGTTGCTCGAGAGGACCGGCGACGGTCTCGGCGATCACTTTCGGATTCGCGCCGGGATACGCCGCTCTGACGACGACTGTCGGCGGAGCAACGCTCGGATATTCGCTGACCGGCAGCTTCACGAGCGCGATGCCGCCGGCGATCACAATTAATAAGGAGAGGACGGCCGCGAAGATCGGCCGGGTGATGAAGAATTGAGCGAGTCTCACATGGCCACCTTGACCGGATCGATCTGCGCGCCCGGACGAACGCGTTGCAGGCCGTTGATCACGACCACGTCGGTCGGCTTGAGACCGCTACGAACGACGCGCAGGCCGTCGATGAGCGGTCCGAGCTGGACGGTGCGATATTCGACCGTCGCGCTCGCGCCGACGACGTAGACGTAGCGTTTGTCGAGATCGGTGCCGACCGCGCGATCCTGAATCAGAAGCGCGCTGTACTTTCCACTGCCGGGAAGACGCAGGCGCACGAACGAGCCGGGCGTGAGGCTCAGATCGCGATTGCGGAAGATCGTGCGGCCGTGGATCGTGCCGGTCGCGGGATTGATCTGGTTGTCGAGGAAATCGAGTCTTCCTTCGTGCGGAAAGTTCTCTTCACTCGCCAGCGCCATGTGGATCGGCAGTCCCAACTGACGCGCGCTGGCGCGTTTGCCTTCGCGGGCGAGATCGATGTAGCGCAGGAACGTCTGCTCGTCGGCGTCGAACGATGCGTAGATCGGATCGAGCGAAACGACAGTCGTCAGCAGCGTGGCTTCACCCGGCCCGCTCGAGACGAGGTTGCCGACGGTGACGATCGCGCGGCCGACGCGGCCGTCGATCGGCGATGTCACGCGCGTGAACTCGAGATTCAGCTCGGCCGCGCGCAATGCCGCTTCGACCGCCGAGACCTGCGCCGCCGATTCCTTCGCGAACGCCATCCGCCGATCGCGCTCCTCGGGTGACATGGCGTCGTCGGAGGCGAGGCGCCGGGCGCGCTCCAGTTCGCTGGTGGCGCGCTGTACGGTGGCGTGGACGCGCATGAGCTCCGCGCGCAGGCGATCGACTTCCGCCTGGAATGGTCGGGCGTCGATCTCAAAGAGGAGATCGCCTTTCCTGACCATCGCTCCCTCATCGAAGCGGATGGCGGAGACGAATCCCGAGACGCGCGGCCGGATGGCGACCGAGTTCACGGCCTCGAGCCGGCCGGTGAACTCGTCCCATTCGGTCACGTCGCGCGAGACGACTTCGGCGACCGTGATTTTGGGTGGTGGCGGCGCATCGGCCTGTTGTGCCGATACGCGAGCACATGCGGATAGCAGCAGAACGAATAAGGGAGTGGCGAGAACAATGAGTAAGGATTGTCGGCTTGTTTCCATAGCGCGGTAAGTCTGGGCTCGGAGGCCAGGCGCAACAATCGGGCAGTGGTGCCATGGAAAAGTGGTGCTGACGGGCCGATGCTGGTCTGCGACTTTCGGACGATACCCACGCCCGCGCCGGGGAGGATAATCAGCGCATGGAATGCTCGATGACAGAAGGTGACGGCGTCATGCCGAATGATGAGGAAGTCGCCACGAGGCTCGCTCGAGAGATCGAGCAGCGCCGGCGTGCCGAATGCAGTGCTCACATCCAGAGTCATGCCGTGCAGCTCGCGCTCGATCTTCTCGTTCGCGAGCCCGATCCCGACAGTTTCTTTCGCGTGTTCACGAAGGAGCTTCTCGATCAAACCGAGAGTCAGGCGTGCGGAGTCTGGCTTCTCGATGAAGAGGGGGAGCACTGCGATCTCTGGATGGCCTACGTCGGCGATCAGTTCTTCACGAAAGAGGGGCCGGGTTGGGAGACGTTGACGTTGCCGCGCGTGGACATGGCCGCACACCTCCTGGCGCATGCGCCGGGATGGACGGAGACGATCGAGTACAAGGGAGACGATGAGCGATTGCCTGAAACCGTTCGCGCATTCAACCGCACGATCGGCCTGCAGTGGCTGGCCATCGCTCCGCTCGCTCTGCCAACACGAAACCTCGGCTGGATTGCGCTGTCTACCGGCCAGTCGCCTGCTGAATATGCGCCGTGGCGGCGCGCCACGCTCGACGCCATTGCCAGACAGGTGACGCTGGCGCTGCATCACAGCCGCGTGGCAGAACAGAGTCTCGCCGAAGCGAGGCATCAGGCCGTGCTCGAAGAGCGCAACCGGATCGCGCGCGACATCCACGACACGTTGGCGCAGGGATTCGCGGCGATTCTGATGCAGCTTCAATCAGTGCAGCGGTGGACGTCATCGATGTCGCCGGCCGTCGCGCGGAGTATCGAGAACGCAGTCGACCTCGCGCGAACGCATATGATCGAAGCGCGTCGTTCCGTCGGCGCGCTGCGGCCACAGGAGATCGAAGCGGGCGACGTCGCCGCGGTCCTGGAACGAACGACCGAATTGGCGCGACGAACGACCGATGTGCCGATCGAGCTTGTGATCGAACAGTTGCCGGAGCTCGGCGCGGGTGTCGAGCGCGAGATCATCGGCATCGCGCAGGAGGCGCTGACGAACGCCGTGCGTCACGCACGCGCGCACAAGATCAAGGTACACGCGGCAGCGTCGCGATCCGTCGGATTCCGGCTCTCCGTCGCCGATGATGGACGCGGCATCTCCAAAGAGCGCTTCGGTGCCGGCTTCGGTCTGACGAGCATGCAGGAGCGCGCCGAGCGGATCGGCGGCTCGCTGACGATCGTGACCGCGCCGCGCGCCGGAACCGAAGTCGTCCTGGCGTGGGAGCCGCCCGCGTTC
>DASXRT010000209.1:0-26602 GCA_036506455.1 Thermoanaerobaculia bacterium | reverse complement strand
GGCATCGACGCCTTCGACCAGCCGAATGTGCAGGAGTCGAAAGACAACACGAAGCGCCTGCTCGAAGAGTTCAAGTCGACCGGGAAGATGACCTACAGCGCAACGCAGGTGAAGGTCGAGGACAGCGAAGCGATCAGCGCGCTTCTCGCGAAAGTGAAGCCGGGCGACTATGTCGCGCTCACCGAGTACTTCGCGGAGACGCCGGAGTGTGACAAGCGCATCGCTGCGATTCGCGAGACGATTGCGCGCGAGCTGCGTGTCGCCACGACGACGGGATACGGTCCGCGCTTCCTCCACTCGACCGGACAGTTACACAAAGGCGGCGGCGATAACGGCGTGTTCCTGCAGCTCACCGGCGGCCGGAGTGACGATGTGCCGATTCCCGGCGAGAAGTTCGGATTCGGAGTGCTCGTGCGCGCACAGGCGATCGGCGATTTCCAGTCGCTGGCCAGCCGCAACCGCCGGGCGCTCAGCATCGACCTCGGCGACGACGTCGATCGCGGTCTGGAGCGTCTCGCAGAGACGGTGAAGAACGCGACGGCGAAAGTGAAAGCCTGATGGCGCAGGCGCAGTTCGGGATGATCGGCCTCGCGGTGATGGGGAGAAACCTCGCTCTGAACATCGAGGAGCACGGCTTTCCCGTCGCCGTGTGGAATCTGCATCCGGCGGAGCTCGATAGCTTTGTGCAGGAGACCGCAGGCAAGAAGTTCGTCGCCACGAGATCGCTCGAGGACCTTGTCAAAGCGATTGAACGGCCGCGCCGCATCATGATGATGATCAAGGCGGGCTCGCCGGTCGATCAGACGATCGAGAAGATCTCTCCGTATCTCGACGATGGCGACATTCTCATCGACGGCGGCAACTCGTGGTTCAAGGACACGCAAGAGCGGACCAAACGGCTCGAGCCGAAGAAGCTGCATTTCGTCGGGTCGGGTGTGTCGGGGGGTGAAGAGGGAGCGCGGCATGGCCCGTCGCTCATGCCCGGCGGATCGGATCATTCCTGGAAGTCGATCAAGCCCGTCTTCGAAGCGATCGCGGCGAAGAGCGATTCCGGCGCGTGCGTCACGCACGTTGGTCCCGACGGCTCCGGCCACTTCGTGAAGATGGTGCACAACGGCATCGAATACGGCGACATGCAACTGATCGCCGAGGCGTACGAGTTGCTGCGGCGCGGGTTGGGGATGAAGGCGAGCGAGCTCGCCGATGTCTTCGATCAATGGAACCGGGGGACGCTCGAGTCTTTCCTCATCGAGATCACCGCGAAGATCTTTCGCGTGAAGGACGATGAGACCGGCACGGCGCTCGTGGACAAAGTTCTCGACAAAGCGGGACAGAAGGGAACCGGCAAGTGGACCGCGCAGGTCGCGCTCGATCTGGCCGTACCGATCCCGACGATCGCCGCCGCAATCGACGCGCGCGTCCTATCGTCGATGAAAGAAGAGCGTGTCAAAGCGAGCAAATTGCTCGGTGGGGAGCAGGCGCGCTCGCCTGTCAAAGACCGCAATCAATTCATCAAAGACGTCCACGACGCGCTGTACACATCGAAGGTCTGCTCCTACGCGCAGGGATTTGCGCTGATGCAGGCCGGATCAGCCGAATGGAAGTGGAACATCGACATGCGGGAAATGGCGCGCATCTGGAAGGCCGGCTGCATCATCCGCGCGCGCTTCCTCGATTCGATCATGCGCGCCTACGAGCGCAATCGCGAGCTGCCCAATCTGCTGCTCGATGACGAATTCAAGTCCGCCGTGACGAGCGCGCAGCCTTCGTGGCGGCGGGCCGTGACATTTGCGCAGGCCAACGGAATCGCTGTACCGGCGATGTCATCGAGCCTCGCCTATTTCGATTCGTACCGATCGGCAGAGCTGCCGCAAAATCTGACGCAGGCGCAGCGCGACTACTTCGGCTCGCACACGTACCAGCGCAACGACAAGGGACCGAACGCGCCCTTCGTGCACACGGACTGGATTCGAAAATAGTGCTCACTGCTCAGTGCTCGGTGTTGAGGTGCTGAGCGGCGGTGCTTGACCCGTGGGCACCGAGCACTGAGCACCGAGCACTCACAGTTGTCTCTTGAACACGCCGGCGAAGCCTTCCTTGAAGCGATCGAAGAAGGGCCGTCGCAGCCATTTCCGTCCCGTGATCTCGACTGAGCGCGCCACGTCCTCGAAGAACATTTGTTCCATCTGCGAAGCGGTCCCCTCGTCGTAGATGTTGACGTTCACTTCATCGTTGAGACGGAAACTGCGGTCGTCGAAATTCGATGAGCCGATCGTCGTCCAGATGCCGTCCACCACCATCGTCTTCGAGTGCATCATCGTCGGCTGGTATTCGAAGATGCGGATGCCGCGGCGGAGGAGAAGTTCATAGCCCAGCCGGCTGGCCTGACGGACGATCGGCACGTCACTGTACTCGCCAGGGACGATGACGCGCACATCCACACCACGGCGCACGGCTCCTTCCAGTGCGCGGATCGTGTCGGGGTCGGGAACGAAGTAGGCGTTGTTGATGTAAATCGACTGCGTCGCGCTGACGATCGAGATGATGTAGAGCAGCTTGACCGTCGAGCTTCCCTCCGAGGGCGACGACTTGATCACCTGCGTGATGTGATTCCCGCGCCGCTCGACCGCCGGAAAGTAATCGAGGCCCGTCAGAAGCTCGCCGCGGCTCTTCACCCAGTTGTCCATGAAGGCAAACTGCATTTGTGTCACCACCGGTCCTTCGATGCGCACGACTGTCTCACGCCAGTGGTCGCTCGAATCGGCGTCACCCAGCCAGACGTCGGCGATCCCGAATCCGCCGGAAAAACCGATCTCGCCGTCGACGACCATAAGCTTGCGATGCGTGCGGTGATTGAAGCGCGAGAGCGTGTACCAGCGCAGAGGGTGGTACCACTCCAGATCGATTCCGTTCCGCATCATGAAGTCGATCAAAGATTGGGACATGGGTGCGGAGCCGACTGCGTCGAGAATGATTTTCACCTGCACGCCCGCGCGGGCGCGCTCGGCCAGCGCCTCCGCGAACCCTCGTCCGATCTCGCCGTCCCAGTAGATGTAGAACTCGAGATTGATCGTCTTCTTCGCACCGCGAATCGCGGCGAGCATCGATGGGAAGAACTGGACGCCATTCTTCAGAATCGTCACGCCGTTCCCTTCGGAGAGCGGCGCGCCGGTCAGGGCGTACATCGTCTGCAGAAAAGCCAGATCGCGAACGCCGAACTGGTGACGCATGTGATAGCGCATCGGCAGCCGGCGCCGCACGATCGGCAGCTTCGGGCGGCGCGGATAGCGCGGCAGCTTCTTGCGCCGGAAGAACATCATCGGTTCCGTTGGGCGATGATCCAGAGCACGCCGCCCAGGATGCCGGCGAGCGAGAGAATGCCGATCAGGATGATGATCACGACAATCAACGCCACGGTTCCGGCGACTTGTGAAGTCGTCCGTGGCGGCAGGCGGCGGTTGCGGTGCTTCATCAGCAGGCGCATGTTCATCACGTTCTCTTCGAACGTGAAATCGAAGATGTCGCCGATGATGGGGATCTCGCCGATGAGGAGGTCGACGACGACGTTGAAAATCATCCGCATGATTTTCCGCATCGGCACGCGGTGGCGAAGTGCACCGGCGATGATCCAGGCCGACAAGATGGCGGAGATGATGTCGCCCACGCCGGGGATCAGACCGAGCCCCGCATCCAGGCCGATGCGCCATGGGGTGCCGGGCACGGGCAGCGCTTCGTCCATCAGAATGGCAAACTTTCGCAGCGCCACCAGATCCTTCGGCAGCTTCTCATCCGGCTCAATCACTTCAGGCACAAACACCGTCTCGCGAGCCATGCTCGGCAGTTATGCAACCCCTCCGCCCACCCTGGGCTTACACTTTGCCTCTCGAGTTCAACCATGACTGACCTGCCACCCGACGACCGGCCGGCCAAACGCGGCCGATTGGCAAAGCGATTCATCAAGAGCCGCGATACGGTCTGGTCGTGGCTCACGGATCCCGCGGTCCTCTTGTACCGGCGCGCGGCGTTCGGTCGTCACAAGGCGCGAGTCTTCATTGTCGAGTTCTTCTTGTTCGTCCGCGAAGTGACGCGCGAGTTCTACGAGATTCAGGGCACGTCGCGCGCCGCATCGCTCGCGTACACCACGCTCCTTTCGCTCATCCCGCTCCTGGTCGCGTTCACTCAAGTCCTCCAGCAGTACTTCCGCAAACTCTTCCCTGGCTACGAAGCGCAGATCGACAACGTTCTCAATCTCATTCTTCCGTATCAATCGCCTCAGCTCACGTATCACCTGGCCCGTTTCGCTGAGAACGCTCAGGCGGCATCAACGGTCGGCGCCATCGCCTTCATGATCATCGCCTTCCGGCTTTTCCTCGCGGTCGAGGCGACGGTGAATCAGATCTGGAAGGTGCGCATCGGACGCGGTTACCGGCAGACACTGATCGCGTTCACGATGCTTTTCTTCTGGGGACCGCTGCTCATGGGTCTCTCGCTGACGACTAACAAGACGCTGCAGCGCAATCCCTATCTGCACACGATCTTCAAACACGACATCACGTTCGTCATCGCGCCGATCATCATCCTCTTCATTGCCTTCACGATGCTCTTCTGGCTCGTTCCGGCGACGCGCGTGCGCTTCGGAGCCGCGGTAGCCGGTGCGGTAGTCACGACGCTGTCGTTTTCACTCGTGCGCTGGGGCTTCGGTTTTTATGCCGATCGTCTCTTCCATGGCCGTTTCAATCTGATCTACGGTACGGTCGGACTGGCGCTCATCTTCCTGATCGCCATTGAAGTCACATGGGTCGTCATCCTCCTCGGCGTCGAGATCAGTTACGTTTATCAGAATCTCTATGGCGTGCTGCGCGCGCAGGCCGAGCAGATCGACGACGACCCGCGCTTCGATCTCTACTTCGCACTGCGAGCGATCCTGGAGATCGCGCGCCGCTTCGACCGGCGGGAAGATGCGCCGTCGTCGTACAGGCTCGCCGAGCAATTTGGAACGACCGACGCGCAGATGCTGCGCGTGCTGCGCAAGCTCGAGGACGGCAAGCTCGTGAAACCAACGGGCGCCGACTGGATCGGATATGTGCCTGGCTGCGATCCCGATCGCATCAGCGTCGAAGAGATCGTCGCGCAGATCGAAGGCTCGGTGCGCGTGCTCCCAGATCAGGGACCGGACGATGAAGAGCGTCGCACGATCGGCGGCATGTTCTCGCGCATGAACGAGTCGACCGCGGCAGCGCTGAACCGCATCACGATCGGCCGCATGGTTCGCGAGCTGTACGCGCCTCGCGTCATTCGAGACGATCGGGTGACGGGGACCCGGGAGTCGTAACGCGCTTTGCGCGCAACGCGCGCATGAGCCGGATCCGTCGAGACGTCTCATAGCCGATCGTGGTCGTGGCGAGCCACAGAAGTCCCGCCGAAAGGCCGGCTCCGATATCCGAGATCCAGTGCACGCCGAGGTAGATGCGCGATGCGGCGACAGAGAGGACGAAGGTGACTGCGAACGCGATGGCCGCCGCTTTCTGCCGCCACCTGTGCAATGCGCGGATCGCGAGATACGTGAGCGCGCCGATCACGACCGTCGATCCCATCGCATGACCGCTCGGGAACGAATAGCCGTGCGCGCGGCGCAGCATCTCCGCAAGCGTCGGCCGTGCCCGTTCGAAATAGCGTTTGAGCTCCATGTTGAGCAGCGCTCCGCCTCCCGCTGTCACAATCAGATAGATCGCCCATCGATATCGCTTGCGAGCGATCAGCACGCCGGCAACGACCAGCGCAACGATCGTCAACGAGATCGGACCGCCGATGACTGACATCAGCGCGAAGAATGTCGTCGCGCCTGGGTCACGCGCGTAGACGACCGTGTCGTGCCACTGCTGGTCGATCGTCTGCAGCATGGGGCTTTGCTCGACGACGAGCTCGGCGAGATCGGTGAATCCATCGCCGGCGAATGCGGTCACAGCCGCGCCGATCGCGACCAGAACGATGACAGGAAGATAATCGCGATATCGAAGTTTCGCGGTCAGATGCGCGACGCGGGCGAGGCTGCCGTGCACGAGCGGCTCGGCGACGATGAGGATCTCCCAGATGGTGAGGAAGAGGATGATGAACGCGATGACCGGCAGCAGATCAGAACCCGCCGGACATGTACTTCCACTGCACGATCTTGTCGTTGATCTCGCGCAGCCGGCGGCTGATCATGCGGCAGAGGAGATTGAGGAACTGCAGCGACGCGTGCGGATCCATCGAGAGGATTTCGTTGAGTGTGGCGCGATCGATCGAGAGCACCGTGGCGTCGCCCTCGTGCGCTTTCGCGTCGGCTGAGCGCGCCGCGTCGTCGATCAGGGCCATCTCGCCGAAGAACTCGCCGCGGTCGAGCACTGCCAGCGCCTCTTCGCCGACGCCGGGGATGAACTTCGAGATGCGCACCCGTCCGTCGAGGACGATGTAGAGCTTGTCGCCCTTCTCACCTTCGCGGAACATCATCGAGCCTTCGCGAAAGCGCTCTTCGCTCGAGAACGTGGCCAGCAGCTTCATTTCCGCCGCCGACAGACCGCGCTCCTTGAACAGATCGACCTTGTCTTCCGACTTGACCGTGATCTGCTGCATCTCGCGCTTTCCCTCGGCGCGTATGCGTCCCGCGCCGCGCTTCGCGTCTTCCTGGAAGAACAGCTTCAGTTGCTCATTGGCGTCGCGGACTTTCTCCGCCAGCGATCGCCAGAATGCCCAGTGCAGTCCGACCGCCATCTCCTTGTCGTCGTCCATCGCCTGATCGAGGGCGCTGAACGAGAATGTGTATGTGGCCGACGACTCCACCGCGACGGCGTCGCTGGAGCGTTGTGTGCGATCGATGAAATTCATCTCGCCGAAGATCTGGTCGTTGGTGAGAGCGCCGAGGATCTGCGGGCCGAACGGCGTCTCCTTGCGGATCTCGATGCGGCCGTCGCGTACGACGTAGAAGTCCATCGACTTGTCTTCCGCATGGAAGACGTAGTCGCCATCGAGGAAGCCTTCGATGCGCACGAATTTCGAGAGGCGGAAGACCTGCTCGTCCTTCATGTGCTGGAAGACGTTCAGTTTTCGCAGCTCCGATGAGATGGTGATGAGATCGTCACGCTTCTCGGCGGCGCGGCTGATCTTCAGGGTGATCTCTTTCAGCTCGCGGCGGCTTTCCAGCCGGAAGAGGTTCTCTTTGCGCAGCTCCAGCCGTTCGGTGCAGACCTGCAGGTTGTCGACGCGCTCTTTGATGCGCGCGTTGAGATCCTTCGTCTCCAGATTGAGAATGCGCTTGAGCGTATTGATCATGCGGCGGACCGGCTCGGTGGTTTCGCCCTTCTGATCGGTCGCCAGGAGAAACGCGTCCACGAAGTTGTTCAGCGCTTCTTCGAAATTCTTCAGCTCGAACTCGACGCGGCCGGAGATTTCGGCCAGGCCGCGATCGAATGGATTGAGCATGCGCGCCTTGGTGATCTCTTCGTGAGCCGGGTGCCATTCTCCCTGCGAGTAATAGAGACGTCCGAGGATCTCGAAGGGGCGATAGTTGTTGGGGGTCTTCATCTTGGAGATCTCGAGCAGCTCGATCGCCTTCGATGTCTGGTCCTTGGCGATGTAGTACTGCGCGAGGCCGACGTACTGCGACGAATCGATCTCGTCGCGCGAGCGCTCGCCGAGCACCTCGTGACGCACACTGGAGAAACGCGATTCCTCCGCATGCCTCTTGAGATCGCGGACGCGAGCGAGATTGATGCGCAGAGCGACCGAGCCCGGTTTGAGCTTCTCCGCCATCTCGTAGAGATGGATCGACTCGTCGTACATCCCTTGATCAGCGTAGTGACGCGCCAATGTGAGGAGGTCGTCGGGCTCGATGGGAATGGCCGCTTCGGCCGCTACGGTGCGGAATCGCGGACGCGGAGTGACCGGCTGCTCGGACATGAGATGCTTTGATTATATGGTCGCTCTGATCTCGGTCTTCTGCTTTCTCGTCAGCGACTTTCTTCCGGCTGTGCCGGGTTACCAATTCGAGTTCCCGCGCGATCACGGGACGCATGACGAGTACCGGACGGAGTGGTGGTACTACACGGGACACCTGCAGGCCGAAAGCGGCCGGCGCTATGGATTCGAGCTGACCTTTTTTCGTGTCGGCGTCGTGCCTCCGGACGTGCCGCAGCAGACGAACTGGGACCTGCGCAGTCTCGCGCTCGCGCATTTCGCGATCACCGACGTCGACGGAAGGAAGTTTCGCTATTACGAGAAGCTGAATCGTTCATCGCCGTTCACCGCGGTCGCTGCCGCGGGCCGGCTCGACATCTTCAACGAGGCCTGGCGCGCCACGACGACGAGCGACGGGGCATGGCGGATCATCGCGTCGCAAAACGGCGATGCGATCGATCTCGTCCTGCGCGCACAAAAGCCACCGGCCATTCACGGCGAAAACGGCGTCAGCGTGAAAGCCGAGGGCGTGGGCTACGCATCGCATTACTACTCGATGACTCGTCTCGCCGTGAACGGGACAATCGCTGCGAAAGGCCGGAGAGTAGAAAAATGCTCCGGCCTCGCCTGGATGGATCACGAATTTGGCTCGTCGGCGCTCCGCGAGAATCAGCAGGGTTGGGACTGGTTCTCCGTGCAACTCGACAACGATGCCGAGTTGATGCTGTATCAGATCCGGCGGAGCGACGGCTCTGTTGACGTCGCGTCATCGGGTTCGTTCGTCACACCCGATGGCGATGTCATTCATCTCTCGCGCGATCAGATGAACGTGCGCCCGTTGCGGCGATGGAAGTCGCCGAACAGCGGCGCGACATATCCCATGGGATGGAGCGTCTCGATCCCGTCGCTCAGGATCACGCTGCGACTCGATCCGCTGCTCGAGAATCAGGAGCTCATGACGCGCAGCTCGACGCGCGTCACATACTGGGAAGGCGCAGTCGATGTCACCGGCTCATTCGACAACGTCTCGGTCACCGGAGACGGATACGTCGAGATGACCGGGTACGACCGGCGAATCATCGCCCCGTAATGGTTCCTTTTTCAAGGGGATTCGTGCGGCTTGTGCCGCTTCTGCTCGCGGCTCGAGGCCATCCACGAAATCCTTGAGCGACCTGACCGCCGGATCCTTGCAGATCTCCTCGACCACGAAGGCGCCGAGCGCGCGATAGCTCTCAAACTGCGACTCGGTGAACCATTGATCGGAAGTGCTCTCGTGCGGAAACTCGACGTTCTCGGACGCGTAGTTTCGGATGTCAATCGGTTCGTGGCCGTAGATCGCAGGTTTCAGATAAACGAGCATGCCCGGCGTCGCTGTCTTGTCGACGACTTCGTAATGGATCGTGCCCAGGGCGTAGTAGCGGCCGGGTTTTTTCTCGTCGCGCGGATAGATCTTCGCATCCTCGATATTGATCGGGATGCCGAGATCGATTCTGATCTTACGAATCGCGTTACCGAGGTCTTCGAAGGTGATCTTCGGATCGCGGCCGGCGTCGCTGACGACAATGTAGTGGCAGCGCCGGCGCACCATCTCGTAGAGCCCGAGGTTCTCGAAGTGTCCGCCGTCCGATAAATAAATCCACGGACTCTCCTCGTCCGTTTTCCCGAACGCCTCGGCCAGGATCATCATCAGTGATGAGGACGGTGCGATCGATTTGGATTCGGGCTTCTTCGGATTGCGAAGCCACCATCCGAGCCGGACATTGAAGAGGGTCAACAGGAACGAGAGCGCCGGCGACGTGTGATAGCCCATGTTCGGGCTCACCGCTGCGCCGGAGATCGCCATCGCCGTCCCGAGCGTGATGCTGCGCGAGCCTCCCGGTTTGTTGTATGCGGACGCAGGGCGATATCCGAGGACGCTGCTGCCGCAGTGGAGCGGAGAGATCGTGAAAGGTGCGGCCTTGCGTTCCTGCCAGGCGAGGTTGTCGCCGCCGACCAGATTGAGCGCGATGTTGATGATGTGGAACGGGCGCGAAGGCAGATCCTCGATGAACACGTTGTCGTGGTCATCGAAACCCGTGAACGGGTTCTGATGACGATCGGCGTTCGACGCGCCCAGGTAGGCACGCGTGAGGCGGTTGCGATAGAGCCCGTGCATCGAAAAGCGATTGATGTGAACGAAGAGCGAAGAGATGAACGAGAGAACGAAGAGCGCGAGCGTGTAGAGGCCAACCGTGACGAAGGGAGTGCGGCGGAACAGCGCAAAGTGCGCTACCGCTGCGCTTTCCAGGGTCAGCGGCGGTTTCACGAGGGAGGCTTCGCTCGCCGTGATGCCCGGGACCTGCAGCGCGGTGTGCAGCAACCACGTATTGAGGAACGAGAGTGCGGAACAGACGATGATGACGAAGATCGGAGTCGCCAGAGCGAGCGCGACGTTCGTCAGAGTCCCTTTCCAACCTTTCTCGGCTTTCTGTCCCTGCGTTGCCGGCGAGGCCCCGCTCTTGCCGAGCGTGAGCGTGATGATGCCGGTGATTCCGCCGAGTGCCGCGATGATCTTCGGCATTTTCGCGATCAGCAGCGGCCCGAAGATAGCGACGGCTTCGAGCGCGACTAGAAAGACGCTGACGATCAGCAGCCACCCCGCCCAACGCGCCCACCACTCGCGATCTTCGTCGTCGTTGAGTTTGCCCGCAATGCCGACGAACATCATCGTCTGGACGAAGAACGCGAAGAGATAGAGCGCCGGCGCGAAGCAGACGAAGTATTCCGCGACGAGCTGATTCGCGTGCAGAGGTGCCGCGGCCACGTGTTTGAGCGGCTCGGGGAACATTTTCAGGATGATCAGCCACAGAAACAAGCCGGCTCCGCAACCGGCGACGACCGCGCCGACCAGCTCGAGGATTGCGCGCTTCGCAATCGGCGTTGCCGACGCTCGTTTCAGCCGGATCGTATAAATCGTCCAACCGACTAGGTTGAGCATGACGACCGAGAGCGCGAGAGAGATCAGTAGCTCCAGCCCGTCGACGTTCCATCGCCTGGCCGCGCTTTGCATCCAGCCGGCGATCGTCGTTCCGAGCGGGAGCCTGGACATGTAACCCCACGTGGCGGCGCGCCACGTGTCGTCCGGTCCGACGCCGAGGTCCTGCTTTCCGCGCACGTAGCACATGGCGAGCGCCTGGAGGACCAGCATCGCCGGCCCGAACAGAGCGAACCGCCATCCGTACGAGCGTCGCTGTTCGTCGGTCGAATGCTCGTCGGAAGGGACCGGGCGGACCGACGCGAGATAGATGACGAGAACCAGGCCGGAGATGAATGCCAGCCCGAGCATCACGGCCATCTCTTTCACGTCGATTCCTGCGCCGAACGTGAGCAATGACATCCACACGCGCGGCAAGGCCAGCACTGCCAGGAAGAACGGCACGAGCACGAACCAGTTGACGATGAGATTGCGAAGGTATGTCGCTGCCAGCGTCCAACTGTCGACCGACAACAGTCCGAGCTTAGGGGTGAGGTAATTGCTGTAGGCCCGGAGGTGCGTGATCTCATCCGGCTCGTTGAAGCGCCCCTCCGGATAGGAGTGCGTCTCGTCTCCTTCCGCGAGCTCGTCGAAAACATCCTGCGCGCTGGCGGACCACTCTTTGTTCGTCGTCTCTTTGTGCCGCTTGATCCACGACGACAACCATGAGCCGATATAGCCGCCGCCCGACACCGTCGAGATGTAGTCGAACTCTTTCAGAAGACCTTTGCGCGCCAGTCCCTGCAGAACGCCGAGGCCGAAGGTTGCGCTGCGGATTCCACCGCCGGAGAGACAGAGCGCCGCCGGCTTCGCCGCATGCAATCGGTTGATCACATCGGGTTCTGCTTCCTTCACGCGTGATGGATCGGCCCACGACCGCAGTTCTGCGGCGAGAACATCGTTCAGCTCGAGTGCGGGATCGTTCTGTTTGGACATGTACACTCCTCGCCGTGCAGCAAGGCGCATGGGAAAAATCTTGTCGGCTTGATTAAGGAGTGACGGTGATGTGGAAAGCTACACCCGGGCTGCACGGTCGGGGTCGCTGCCATCAACATCGAGACTGGCCTTCGGCCTCACTCAACAGGCTCTGACGTCGAGTGTCCCGCTTGCGGGAGAGGGTGGCGCGTAGCGCCGGGTGAGGGTCAGCGCCAGTTCGGAATCTGCGGCACCCACTTCGCTTCGACCGCGCCGCTCGCCGGCAGATTCTCAGTGTCGAGAGTGAACGCGATGAAGGCAATGCACATCTCGTCGGTGGTCTGCTCGCCCCACGACACCGCTCTTGGCGGACTGTTCGGGTTGCGCAGGTTGTCGCTCGAATTGTCGTAGTGCGCTTCGAGCGAAAGGATCGTGTTCGTGGGAATGGCCACAGGATCCTTGTATCGATACAAGCCCTGCCAGTTGAAATCCCAATCATCGATATTGATCAGACACTTCGTCTCGCCGGTGGGGAGCGAAGCCTGTACGTTCATGCTCCGGCCGAGCAGATGCATGTGCGGATAGATGCCCCACACGTGCAGCGGCGGGATCGGGAAGGTCGTCATGAACGAGGCCGTCACTTTGTAATTGGGATCATTCGGCGGAATCGTGAAGTCCGGGTTGATCAGCGGAAGCATGCGCAGGAGCTTCTGTGGCGGTTTTTTGGCGTAATAGATGCCGATCTCTGTCTTATCGGGCTGCGGCGTTCCGTCGTGCGAGTGATAGTGCACCTGCAGGACGACGCGCGATTTCGGCGGAAGCCAGAAGCCCACTTCCTCCGGGAAGCGCGCAGCGATTGTTCCAGGCGCCCACCCGCCGAGCGTTGCCGCGGCAGAATCAGTGATGGCGAAGCCGGGGCCGCCGAAGCACTTGTAGCCCGGCGCGGGATCGGCTGAATCCAGACGAACTGATTCGTCGCCCTTGTCGATGAAGGCGATCACGTGATGAACCGTCTTGCGATCGCCGGGATGAATGTCGATCGCCGATACGTAGGTCTTGTCGGATGTGACGTTCGTCGGCAGCGGGAAACAGCGGTACATGTCGCCTTCGGCCGGCGGTGTGAACGTCTCCGGATACGACAGCACGAGATCGGGTTGGCCGAGCGTCCAGCCGCTGGAGAAATCGAGAGGCGTCGGAAGATCGGCGCGATCTCCTTCCGGCGCGCCGTTGTTGGCCCACTTCGCAATCATATCGATCGCGTCCTGCGAGATCGTGCGCGGATCGGCGAAGTCGCCGCAGCCAGCCGTCGGTTTCCACGGCGGCATCTGATGCGTCTGCGTCATCAGCTTGATCTGCGCGGCATGCGATTTCGCGCTGGCGTAATCCATGAGCGAGAACGGTGCGATGTCACCAGGGTGATGGCAGCTCTGGCAACTCTCCTGGAAGATACGCACGACTTCCTTGCTGAACGTTGGACCGGTCACGGGATGCGCGACCGGACGAACGGCGCGCTGTCTCGATGCGCCGAGGAGAAGCACGGAGACCGCGACGGCGATGACGGCGAGAACAACGCGGCGGGACATTTTGGACATCATAGGTTCATTCGCTCTTGATGGCTGTCACAACGTCGATCCGATTCGCGAGACGCGCGGGGACGAATCCTGCAACGACAGACGCCGAAAATGTAATCCCGAGGGACACCGCGATGAGGGCGGCCGGCGTGTGGAACTCGATCGTCCATCCGAACGACTGCTTGTTGATCACGTAGATGAGGATGAAGGAGAGCACATAGCCCATCACGATGCCGACGACGGTCGATGCCAGGCCCATCAGCGACGACTCCAGGACGAGCATCGTGGCCAGTTGGCGGCGCGACATTCCGGTGATGCGCAACAGAGCCAGCTCGCGCGTTCGCTCGAGGATGAGCGCGGCCAATGTGTTCACAATTCCGAGAACCGCGACGACGATGGCAACACCGAGCAGCGCGTAGGTGATCATGAACGTCTGGTCGAAGATCGTCATGACCTCCTTGCGGATGGAGGCATTGCTGACAGCGAACGCGTGGTATTTCGGCCCGAACATCCTTTCGAGCTCTCTTCGCGCGTGCTCGCGATCGACTCCCGGCTTGAGAAAGACGACGACCGTATTGATCGCGTCATCATGAAATGAGCGCACGTAGAGCGGCCGGTTCATGACCACGACTCCACGATCATTCGAATAGTCGCGGTAGACGCCCGTGATCGGGAAATCGCGCGTACCGCCGGCGACAGGCAGCCGCACAACGTCACCGACGTCTTTGTGAAATTTCAGCGCGAAGCTCTCCGAGACGAAGACGCCATCGCGGCGGATGGCCTCGCGCAGCGCATCGCTCGCCGAACGCGGCTTCACCATCGGCAGATTGCCATCACCCGCGGCGACCTCGAAGTCGCCGCTGCCGACCGCGATGATCGAATTACCGTACAGAATGTCGCGTCCGCGAATGCGGTCGATCGCCTGCACGAATGGCAGGCCTCGCACCTCATCGGCGATCGACGCCGGAAAGAGCGCGGCGTCGGCGTTCGACAGACCCTTCGATGGCCGGAGCCAAAGGTCCGACTGCACCGTCTGGTTAACCCAGATACGTACGGTCTCACGGAAGCTACCGACCATGAGTGCTACGGCGACCATCATTCCGGTCGCGAGCGACAGCGCGGCGCTGGCGATGGATGTCCGTCGCAGCGAAGCGGGGAGCGATGCGGCCGCGAGGCGACCGACGATGCCAAATGTGCGCGTCAACACCGGTTGGAGAGCCAGGGAAGTACGGCGGACGATGCTCGGAGCGAGCAGCGAGAAACCGGCGACGACGAACACGACGGCGATGTATCCGCCGATGGCGATGCCGTTCAGCGGCGGAATGTGTGATGTGAGAGCAGCAGCCGCGAAGCACACGATCGCGGCGACGACGAGGCCGCTCGTGCTCCGGATCCGCTGCTGCAATCCCGGACGGATCATCGTGTTGGGCCGTACCTGCGCCGCCTCGATGGCGGGCTGAATCGCAGAGACGAGTGAGAGAACGATGCCGACCGCGACGCCGGCGGCCAGGACGCCTGACGTCATCGACACCGCCTGTGGCTGCGACGTGATGTACAGCGCGTTGATCGTGCGTCCGACGAGTCGCAGGATCGCCGAGGCGATGAAGTTTCCGAGAGCAATGCCGATCAGCGATCCGATGATGCCGAAGAGAAGTCCTTCGCCGATGAATGCGGCGAAGATCTGACGCGGTGAGACGCCGAGCGTCTTCAGCACACCGACGTCGCGGCGGCGGCGCAGAATCGAAATCAGTACGGTGTTGTAAACGAGGAACATGCCCACGAGCAGCGCCACGCCGGCCAGCGCGAAGAGGTTCACGCGAAACGCGCGGAGCATCTTCTCGACGCGCTCGTTGCGGCGGGACGGTCGTTCGATGCGCACTCCGGGCGGGAGCTGCTTCGCGAGCGGACCCACGAGGCTGTCGTCGATCAGCAGGTCGATGCGCGTCAACTGTCCGCGCATCCCGAAACTCGCCTGCGCCACGGCGACGTCACAGACCGCGATGCTTCCGTTGAACGCGGTGGCGGGACCGCGCGCCTCGAGGATCCCGCGTACGACCATGCGGCTGCGCTTCCCGCCGAAGTTGAGCGCGACCGGATCGCCGATCGTGATCCCATGCTCACGCGCAAATGGCGCCGGCAGAATCACCGAGTCGGAACGGAAAAGCTCCAGGTACTGCGTGGCCCCGCCGCCTTCGGGGGCGCTCGAGGTGAGCACTGTCGCGTAACGATAGTCACGAAAGTGCAGATCGGACAATAGATCCACCGCGAGCAACCGGATCGGAAGCTGCGACGGCTCTAGCACTCCTTCGACATCGATCACCGGCGCGAATCGCCCGCCGCGCCGCCATAACCACTGAAGCTTCAGCAGCAGGTTCTCGTCGAGCGTGCCCGCTTCTCCCACGATCTGGAAGTTCGCACGACCGGAGACGGCGTCGATCGATTCGCGGAACGCGCGCAGCGCGCTGTGATTGGCGAGCTGGATGGCCACGATGACGGCGACGCCGACCGCGATGCCGAGGACCGTGAGGGCCGTGCGCAGTTTCTCGTGAATGAGCGGCCGGAGCACGAGGGCGCGCGTGATCATCGCGAGACTCGGCCGTCGACGATCTGGACGATGTAATCGCCGTAGGCGGCGGCGCGATCGGAGTGCGTGGCCAGCACGATCGTCGGACGATGCTTCTCATGAATGGCGCGGATCAGGTCGAGGATCATCATCCCGTTCTTCGAGTCGAGATTTCCCGTGGGTTCATCGGCGAGCAGCAGCGACGGGCGATGGATGATCGCACGGGCGATCGCCACGCGTTGCATCTCGCCGCCGGAGAGCTCGTTGGGATAGTGACTGGCGCGCGCACGCAATCCCATTTCTTCCAGCGCCACGCCGACGCGATCGTCGATCTGCCTGAGGCCGGCCAGCGACAGCGGGAAGCCGACGTTCTCCGCGACGTCGAGCGTCGGGATGAGATTGAAGAACTGAAACACGAAACCGATCTTGTGGCGCCGCAACTGCGTCAGTTCCGATTCGCGCAAAGACGACGTCTCGACGTCGCCGAGAAAAACCCGGCCGCGCGTCGGCTGATCGACCGCGCCAATCAGGTTGAGCAGCGTCGACTTTCCGCTGCCCGAAGCTCCCATCAGGACCGCGAAATCTCCCGAAGCGATGTCGAGTGACACATCATCGAGCACATGCACGGCCGCGCTATCTTCGCTTCCGGCGTAATCGTGACTCACATGCTGCAGCGAGATGCGCACGGAAGGGATTCTATCGGCATGATCGTCGCAGGTCGTAGGTCGTCGGTCGTGGGTCGTGGGTCGTGGGGCATCATCGCAAGAACGCCGAAGCCCCCACGACCTACGACCTACGACCTACGACCCACGACCTTTGACGGCAACGCGCAACGCGAGTAGTCTCGCCGCCTTGGACTGGAGGTTCACGATGGACGAGCAGAATCGATCGGCTGGCGGCGACGGTCCTGAAGAGGAAGCGGGTTCGCGCTTCGGACGGGCCAAGGAGTATGTCGGCAGCAAGTACAACGAGATGCGTGAACGCGTGGACGACGTCGATTTCGGCGCCATCACCGACCAGGTGCGCAGCTTGGTGCGGTCGAATCCCGGAAAGGCGCTGCTGATCTCGATCGGCGTCGGATTTGTCATCGGCCTGCTGCTTCGCGGCGGCGATGAGGACGAGGAGGATTAGCGAGGATGGCAACCCGGAACAGAAACGATCACGAGCGCTCCGCGGCGGGACTCGATTTCGATCAACCGATGCGCGATCGCGCCGCGTCGATCGGCGCGGCCATGGCCGAAGGTGGTCCGGAGGCGCTCTTTGACGAGTTGGAGAACCTGCTCCCGGAGGAGTGGCGCGAGCACATCCGCGCATTTCCGATCACCGCCGTGATCCTCGGCGCCGGCATCGGCGTCTACTTGGGCATGAAGAAAAGCGAGGAACTGATCGCCGCGGGAGCATCGATGATCTCGGCGGCCGCCGTCGCCAACGTCGGCAAGATTCTCGATCGCGAACGCGACTGATCTCGTGGCCTTGCTACAATAACCGCAGCAGATGCACTTTCCGCTGCCGGTGCCGGAGAACATGCACCATCATCTCGACTCGCTCGCAGCCGAGATCCACCGAACATATTTTCTGAAGTATCCGCCGCTGCCGGTGCGCTGGGGACATCAGATCGCGCGCAAACGCCGCCGCAGCATCCGCCTCGGATCGTACAACCATCACACGAGCGAGATCCGCATTCACCCGCTGTTGAATGCTTCGCACATTCCCGCGTTCTTCATCCAATCGATCATCCACCACGAGTACCTGCACCACATCCTCGGCGCCAATCACAACCGAAAGTTTCACAGACACGAGCGCGAGTTTCGCTACTACCGCGAGGCGCAGGAATGGATCCGGCGCAATCTGTTCAAGTTGCTGGGACGCCGTCGCGAGCTCCAACGACCCTTGGCGAGTGCGCAGCCCCCGCAAATGGCGCTGTTCTGAGTCACACCCCCATCGGAAACGTGAGGTTGTATACGTAGCGGTCGCGCGCCACCGAAAGCACGACCGAGGATCGGTCGACCGCTTTGACCAGTTCGTCGTTCAGCTCGCGCGTGGTGTGCACTTCGTTGCCGTTCACGCCGACGATGACGTCACCGCTGGCCAGGCCGATGTTCTCGCTTCGTGACCCGTGCACGACGCCGTCGATGATGACATTGCGAGACTGGTCCGCGACGCGCAGCCCGGCAATTTCCTCGAGGATCCGCAAGCCAAGGCCCGACGGCGGATCGGCCGGGCGCACTGGAACCGTGCGCGATGAGCCTTCGCGCGCGACGACGAGCGAAAGCGGTTGCCCCGACGCCGCGGTCGACGTGTACGTCGCAAACGATTCGCGTGAGTCGACCGGTTTGCCGTCGACGGAGACGATGACGTCGCCGGGACGCAGTCCTGCGGCTTGCGCAGGCGATCCGCTGAACACACGCGCGACGAGTGCTCCGCGCGCGGTGCGGATGCCGAGACGCTTCGCCTCCTCCGGCGTGAGCGTAGCTGTGACCGCACCGATCCAGGCGCTGCGCACCTGGCCGTATCGCAGCAGATCCTGAATCACTTTCCTCGCGCGATCGACCGGTATGGCGAATCCGATCCCTTGCGCGTTCGCATAAATGACGGTATTGATTCCGATGACTTTTCCTTCGATATTTAGCAGAGGACCGCCCGAGTTACCCGGGTTGATCGACGCGTCGGTCTGAATGAAATCGGTGAACGTGCGTCCCTGCTCCTTCGATGGAACAGAGCGGCCCAGCGCGGAGACCACGCCGGTCGTGACGGTTCCGCTGAGTCCGAACGGGTTGCCGACGGCGACAACGGTTTCACCGATGAGAAGATCGGATGACGTTCCGATCGGCGCGGCCGGCAGGTTCTTCGCGTCCACGCGAAGAACGGCAAGGTCACTGTCGGGATCGACTCCGATCAATTTTGCCGGAACCTGCGAGCCATCCTGGAGATTCACGGTGATCCGCGACGCTCCTTCGACGACGTGATTGTTCGTGACGATGATGCCGTCGCTTGACCACACGAATCCCGACCCGAGGGATTGGGAGGTGTAGGCGTTCTCACGTCTGCTGAAGAAGCCGAAGGGATCGAAAAACGGATCGACTTCGCGGCGGCGGATCGTCGCTTCTGTTTGAATGTTGACGACCGAGGGCAGCACGTTGTGCGCGACCACGGCCACGGGCGAGCGTCGGGCGACACTGATGGTCGGCGGAATCTGTGGATCCGTTGGACGCGGCTGGGTCGATTCGACGGCGCGCGATTCCGCAAACGGTTTGCAGGCGAAGGCCAGCGCGAAAACGATGAAGAGGGTGCGCAGCGACTTCATGGCGCAGAATTGTATGTGACCACCATGCGTCTGAAACTCATCTTCAACCCGGCCGCGGGACGAGGTAGGGCTCGGCGTCGCGTGGAGGAGATCGAGCGCTACCTCCGCTCTCGCGGCTCACAGCTCGACGTTCACGCGAGCTCGAGCCCCGCAGATTTGACGCGCGCCGCTGCCGATGGTTCCCGTGACGGCTACGATCGCGTGATCGTCTGCGGTGGCGACGGAACGATCCATTTCGCCGTGCGCGAATTTGATCTCGAGCGTGGCGTCATGGCGATCATCCCACTCGGCTCCGGCGACGACTTCGCGCGCGTCGCCGGAATCCCACGGCACCCTCGCGCCGCGTGCGACATCGTTCTCGACGGCGGAACTCGCGAAGTCGATGTCGCGACCGCCAACGGCACGCGCTACCTCGGCGTCGCCGGATTCGGATTCGATTCGGAAGTCGCCGCGTTCGCGAATCGCGTGCAATGGATTCACGGATCGGCCGTGTATCTGTACTCGATCTTTCGCGTTCTGCCGCGATTCACGCCGCATCGCGTGCGGATCAACGGAGCGCGCGAAGAGGAGATCATGTTCGCCGTCGTCGGCAACACGCGACAGTACGGCGGCGGAATCCGCATCGTGCCCGCCGCAGAAATCGACGACGGCCTGCTCGATCTCTGCATCGTCCATCGCACGTCGCGCTTTCAGTTGCTGAAGACACTTCCGCGCGCGTACACGGGATCGCACGTACGCAAGAGCTTTGTCGAAACCGGTCGCGGTCGCGAGTTTCACTTCGAGAGCGAGCAGCCGCTGGAGGTCTACGCGGACGGAGAGCTCGTGACAACGACGCCGGTGACGTTTGGATTGGAGAAGGGGAAGCTGCGAATCGCAGTGCGCTCTGATCAATCGATCAGTTGAATCCCGCCCGTATCCGGCCTCGACGTCTGAGCCGGAGTCGTCGGCCCCACATCGATCGCGCGCGACAGGAACAGATCGGTGTCCGCCTTTCCATCGGGCGTGAAGCCGATGACGAGATAGCGCTCCGGGCGCTGCAGGTACTTGTATCCGTTGCCCCAGGGATCGGCGAGGAGGTTCGCGGCGACGTAGTGCGGCGTGAGGTCCTGCAGCCGGGCCGGCAGACGGCCGTTCATCACGTTGTACTTCTCGATGGCCTTGCCGATCGTTTCGATGCGCTGCATCGAGATCGCCTTCAGCGCAGAGCCGATCGCAGACATCGGACGATTGAACGGGTTGAGACTGTTCAGCGGGTTGCGGACCGACGTGACGATCGACGCCAGCGCGAGCAGCGTCAGCACGATGACGAGCGGCAGTGGAACGGGCGTCTCCGCAACTTCCGTCTCATCGACCGGTGTGGCCGGCACGGCGACGGCGGCGACACCTTTGCCGCGCACTTCCTCGATCAGATCGCGCGTCAGCAGCTCGTACAGCGCTTTGTTCGTGTCGAATTCGGAAAGGCGGCTGACTTCGACGATGTCGCCGACCTTCATCGTTCCGTCGACCAGATCGAGCACCGATTTCTCTTCCGGGGAAATGCGGATCTTGTCTCCGCCCGGTTTGCGTTTACGCGCGCTGTCGGTATCGGGTTCGAAATCGATTTCGTCCGCTTCGTCAGCGCCGACGACCACGATCTCCTGGTCCGTGAGCTTCTTCCGGAAGACCATGTCGTAGGAGCGGATGCGCTTCTCGATGATGGGCCATTCGTCCATCATCCGCGCGCCTTCCATCAGGATCGATTCGGCGGCGATCGGCGAGACGTTGTCGCGGTCGTACTCGATCGTCGTCTCCTGCGAGAAGTGATACTCGCCATCCTTCCAGCGGAAGAGGCGGTAGATGATCTGCACGATCTGAAGCTGGATCGCTTCCTTCAGCTTCTCGGCCGGGATGATTCCGTAGTGCGTCAGGATGAAGCCGAGGCGCTGCAGGGTCTCGCGCTGGATCTCGAGCGCGCGGTTGAGTTGTTCCTGCGTCACCGTGCCGGACTTCATCAGCACGCTGCCGAGCCGATTTTCGAGGCGCTTGTTCAGCGAGTCGGCGCCGACGACTTTCCCGTCCAGGAACGTCACCGTGACCGTGTCGTCGGTGCCGCGCAACGTCAGTACGCCGGTCTTCCTCTGCAGCCCGATGAGCTGGAAGATGTCGGCGAGGCTGAAGTCTTTTAAGGTTCCTTCAAGTGCCATGATCGATCAGGCCGTCGCACGGCGACGGTACACCGGGAGCGACATCGTGAGCCACATGATGACAGCCAGGGCGATCGCGAGGATGCGGACGATCATCTGTGCGGTCACTGCCACCGGCCCGAGAGCCGGCGCCAGGCGCCCCGTCAGCACGGCGGTGCAGACGAAGATGAAGAACGCGAGCATTCCCAACATTCCCGCCTGCGTGCGCCCTTCGAGAAGTTGCGCGGATCCGGGGAGGAACGTGGCGAAGAGCCGGTTCCGCTTCTGCATCCCCGATTGATGGTCGGAGACTTCGTCGAGCTTGGCCCGCTTGGTCGCGAGCGCCACGCCGTCGCGCTTCAGATAGATGTGAATGCACTGTGTGCAGTACGTCGCGCTCTCTCTCGCCGACTTGCAGCGATGACAGAACGTGCGGCCGCACTTGATGCACGAGCCGGCAAATCCACGACCGCGCCGGATGCTCCACAGCAGCAGGGCGAACAGCACTGAAGCCAGCGCGCCGAGCGTCACGGGATTCACCGCACTCGTCTTGGGATCGAAATAAGCGTAATTGCCGAAGAGCGAGCGGGCCGCACCCTTCTTCGCGATCGCCGTCGCCACACCCCACGCTTCGCCGATCTTCGGGTGATACATGGCGATCTTCTGCGCGGACGGATTCTGCGAGAGCTGTTCGATGAAGTCTTTGTCGATCTTCTTGGCGTGCTCCAGCTTCGCGCCCTGCTCATCGAAGCGGTACATCTCTCCGCTGGCCACCGAGTCGTTGTAGAAGGCGATGGCCATGTTGGCGTCACGCTTCTGCGCCGCTCCATACTCGGTGCTGGCCGCGCCGTAATCGTTCTGCAGGAAATGGAGATTGCCGAGGTTCACGTGCGCGCCGGCGTAGTCGTTGATCTGGATCGCGCGTCGGTAATGATCCGCCGCCTGCTGCTCGTTGCCTTCGAACATGTACATGTTCCCGAGAAGCACCTGCAGCGTCGGGTTGTCGGGAACGATCGTGACCAGCTCCTGCATCCGGCGGAGCGCTTCCGGCTGGTAGCTCTGCTCGGCGCTGGAGATCGCCGACATCACCACGGGACTGTCGACGACCGCCGCCCACGTGCCGGCCAGATCGACAAGCAGAGGGAGACCGGCGACGATGAGACCGAGAACGATGATGAGCGCACGCTCGCGTGTGTTCGCGTATCCGAAGAAGATCGCGAACCAGTAGAAGACGAGCCACATCGGCCCGAGCCAGAGAAAGATCGGCAGAAAGAGCAGCGCGAATGCGAGGACCGAGACCGAGCCGCCGCGAAACCGCCGCCCCAGCATCTCGCGGAAATCGTGAGCCATCGACCGCCCATAGCGAATGAAGAGAGCGATGGCGAAGATGATCGCGGTGAGCGCGATCGCCAGCGAGAGAACGACAACGAGATCGGTCCGGCTCAGAATGCTCGATCGCACGTTGGCGAAGAGCAGGCCATAGCCTCGCACGACCGACGGGAGCGCGCGTGCCCAACTGTTCTTCTGCGCGGCCATGTCGGCCATGCTGAATGAAACGGCCGGCGACTTCGGATCGAGCACCGTCGCCGTCTTTTCCGCCCACGCCGACAAGTCGGGCTTCGCTTCGAAAAGCGTCTGTCGCGCGAATCCCGCCGCCGCCGATGCATACACGGGATAGCGTTTCAAGCCGTAGGCCTTGCCCGTGTCCATCAGTTCGGTCGTCTTCTTCGTCGCGGCCTCGAGGTCTCCGTCGCGCGCGAGATTGGCCGCCTGCGGCCAGATCTCACGCGGCGGAAGTTGATCGGCACGCGCGTCCACGCAGTACGCCGTCACGACAAGCGCGGTGAGCAGTAATCGGAGTCTCATGCGAGATTCTTGGTGATCTTGACGAAGGCGAGTTTCAACTCGCCGAGATACGTATTCAGGAATTCTTCCTCATCCGCCATCAGATTGCCCGCTGTTTTTTCCTGCAGGAGCGACAGGATATCGATCATCTGCCGCGCCGCGCCGACATCGGCCTTGGCCTGCGGCTGATAGGGATTGGGCAGCATGCCGAGGCTCATGTAAGCCTGGGCGATGAGCGGCTCGAGAAACGCGGTGAAGGGTGTGCCCGGATTGGCCGCGCGATCGGCCATCGTCCGCCGGCGCTCGCTGCCCGGCGATCGGCGCTCGGTCGTGTTCGGCGGCTGCTGCGCGGCGTTCCTCTGCTCGGCCGGTTTCGGCGCCGGCTTCTCGCTCGGCTTGGCGGCAGGGTCTGCGGGCTTGATCTCGTCGCGGAATTCTTCGCGGATTTCACCATCGGCCGTGAAGATGCGTTTATCCGTGACTTTGATCTGTTCCTTCTGCGGTTGCTTTTCCTTCGGCAAGCCTGCCTCCACCCGAGCCACGCGGTTCACCCGACTGAGCGATGTCTTGTGGAATCAAGAGTTTGGAATCTTAGCATGCAATCGCTCAGCGAAGAAACGATCGATGCGTTGCCATGCGTCGGATGCCGCGGCGGCAACATATCCGCCCGCGTTGTTCGGATTCATGAAGGCGTGACCAGCGCCTTCGTAGATCTTGAAGTCGGCGGTCTTACCGGCTTTGTGCAGCTTCGATTCGAATTCACGTACGTCGGCGGCGGGAATCCCTCGATCGGCCGCGCCAAAGTTTCCGAGGAGGGGGACTTTGATCTTGGCGATCGTCTTCGGATCCGTCATCAGGTGTCCGTAGTTGATCACGCCCGCCGCGAGTCTCGGCTCCGCCGTTGCCAGCATCAGGGCATACCCACCGCCCATACACCAGCCGATCACGCCGATGCGTTTCGCGTCGACGTCCTTGCGCGCCGCGAGATATTTGAATCCGGCTTTGAGATCGGCCATCGCGCGATCTTCGGGCATTCCGCGCATCAGCTCATGCGCTTCTTCCTGAGTCGTGGCGACTTTGCCGTGATAGAGATCGACCGCAAGCGCTACGTAACCCTGTTTCGCGAATCGATCGGCCTGCTCGCGAATCCAGTCGTTCACGCCCCACCACTCCTGAATGACGATGATCGCCGGATGCTTGCCGGCGCCGGAAGGCGTGGCGAGATAACCGAGCTTGACGTTTTCTCCAGCCAAAGCGACCGGCGCGATCAGAAGAAAAGCCGCGACTGCGATGCTGATTCGACGCATGCGCGAACGATACTACAAGGCGATAATCGCGGCCGCCGCATGCGCATCTTCCAGATCCTCGAGTTCAATCGCTTCGACACCGGCTCAGTGCACCAGATGTTTCAAGCCGCGGATGGTCTTTCCGCACGCGGACACGATGTGACCATCATCAGCCGCGGCGGCACGGAACTGCAGCAGCGTGCCGCGGATTGCGGCGTACGCTTTCGGCCGCTGCGGATGCGCCATCAATTCGATCTGGCCAGCATGTTCGGCATGCGGCAACTGATCGACGAGCTGCGCCCCGATGTCATTCACGTACACAAAGGCGTCGCTCACGCGGTGGCGCTGGCCGCGACGGTGCGTGCGCCCGTCGGCGCGTTTGTCGTCAATCGCGGCGTATCGTTCCCGCTCGACGTCTGGAACCGCGGAAAGTACAGGACGCGACGCGTCGACCGCGTCGTCACCGTCTGCCAGCAGATCAAAGACGTGATCGTCCGCAGCGGAAAATTGCCGCCCGAAAAAGTAGAAGTCATTTACGCCGGCACGGATGTGTCGTTGTTCGATCCCGACAGGCACGATCTCCTCTCATTTCGCCGCCAGAACAATCTGCCGCTCGATCGTTTCCTCATCGGACAGGTCGGCGTGCGCGATTGGAAGGGATGGAAGGAACTGATCGACTCTGTCGCCGACGTGGTGCCGCGCCACTCCGGCGTGCACCTCGCGCTGATCGGCTGCCGCCACGATCGCGAAGCATCGGACGTGCGCCATTATGCGCACGATCGCGGCGTGTCGTCGTTCGTGACCCCGATCGAGTATCGGACGGACATGCCGAACGTCTTCGCGTCGTGCGATCTCGTCGTCGACGCCTCGTGGGCGGGGACCGGCATCACCGGCACGATCCGCGAAGCCATGGCCATGCGCAAGCCGGTGATCGCCACCGATGCCGGCGGCAATCGAGAGCTCGTCTCGTCATCCGATGTCGGATGGCTGATTCCGATACGCGACCGCGCCGCGCTCACGAAGGCGATTCTCGATGTCATCGAGAATCGCGGCCGCGCGAGCGTCGTCGCACAGAACGCCCGGACGCACGTCATGAATGGATTCTCGAAGGACCTGCGGATCTCGCGACTCGAGGACCTCTACTCGCGCGTTCTCGATCGCAAGCGCAATGCGTAGCCTTGGAGTGCGCACGCTTGCCTGCGCCTTCGAAAGCGGCGGCAAGCCGCCGCACTCCAGGTCAGGGGAGTAGATCGATCGCCGGACCTCTCTCGGGCTTCACGGTCAATTCGGAGTAGGTCCAGATGTCGTCCTTTTTCTTCGCCTCGGCATGCACCTTGGCCTTTCCCTTCGGTCCTGAAATCGGGAAGGTGATGCTCGCCTCGCCGGTGCGGTTCTCGACGTGGACGCTGCCGCTGACCCACCATCCGGCCGTGATCGGCTCACCGAGGACAGAGATGACCGCGGGGCTGGTTTGCGCGCGGTGCAGTGCTTGCGTGTAGACGTCGGTGGAGTGGATGACTCGGAAGACGAAAAACACCAGACCGGCGATGCCGGCGAGCACGACGACCAGCACGATGCCGCAGCCGATGGCTCCCCATTTCCAACAGCCGGAGCTCTTCTGCTGTTGCGGGCCCTGCGGCGGCTTCGTGTGGTCGATGGTCATGAGAGTGCGCTGACGTGCTCGGACACACTCGCCGCCAACCCTTCCATATCGTATCCACCCTCGAGCAGAGAGAGCACGCGTCCGCCGCAATGGCGCTGCGCGGTCTCGACGATCCGTCGCGTGATGTCGCCATAGGCCTGTTCGCTCACGCGCATGCCGCCGAGCGGATCACGCCGATGCGCGTCGAAGCCGGAGGAGAGGAGGATGGCGTTGGGCCGGTAGTCGTCGATGATGCGCACGACTTCATCCTCGACGGCGCGCAGATAGGGCGTGTCGCCCGTTCCGCCTTCGAATGGGATGTTCTTCGTGAAGCCGCGCCCCTTGCCGATTCCGATCTCGTCCGCCGCA
>DASXRT010000208.1:0-14341 GCA_036506455.1 Thermoanaerobaculia bacterium | reverse complement strand
GCGGCGTCGATAATCTTGTCGACGATGCGGCGCGCTTCCTTCGGGTTTTCCTCGAAGTACTCGCCGAGCCGTTCGTTCGTCATCTGCTCGACCCATGTCTTCACGTGCGACGAGACGAGTTTCTCTTTTGTCTGTGACGAGAACTTCGGGTCGCGGACTTTGACGGAGATGACGCAGGTGAGGCCTTCCCGGATGTCATCGCCTTCGAGCGAGAGCTTGGCTTTCTCCAGCACTCCCTGCTTCGTCGCGTAGCGCACAACCGTACGCGTCAGCGCGGCCTTGAATCCGACGAGGTGTGTGCCGCCATCGGTATTCTTGATCGTGTTCGTGAACGTGTAGATGTTCTCGGCGTAGCCATCGTTCCACTGCATCGCGATCTCGATGCCCTCGCCGTCTTTGTCGTCGCGGATGAAGATCGGCTCGTCGTGCAGCGGCGTCTTGTTCTTGTTCAGATCCTTCACGAACGAAACGATGCCGCCTTCGTAGCGGAATTCATGGTGCTTTTCGCTCCGCATGTCGCGGATCTCGATATGCACGCCGGAATTGAGGAAGGCCAGCTCGCGAAGACGCTGCGAGAGCGTCTCGTAGTTCATTTCGTCGACGGAGAAGATCACGTGATCGGCCTTGAACGTGACTTTCGTTCCCCGCCGCGTCGTCTTTTCGCCCTTCTCGATCCGAGCGACGGGCACACCGCGCTCATAGCGCTGCCGCCAGATGAATCCGTCGCGATGAATCTCGAGCTCGAGCCACTCGGACAGGAAGTTGACGACCGAAACGCCGACACCGTGCAGGCCGCCTGACACCTTGTACGAGTTGTTGTCGAACTTACCGCCGGCGTGCAGCTCGGTCATGATGACCTCGGCCGCGGAGCGGTTCTCTTCTTTGTGAAGATCGACAGGAATGCCGCGCCCGTTGTCCTCCACGGTCACGGAGTTGTCGGGATGGATCGTCACGACGACGCGATCCGCGAAGCCGGCCAGGGCTTCGTCGATCGCGTTGTCGACGACCTCGTAAACCATGTGGTGCAGGCCCGTGACATCGTCGGTATCGCCGATGTACATGCCCGGGCGCTTGCGCACCGCGTCGAGTCCTTTGAGGACCTTGATGTCTTCTGCTGTGTAGTTTTCTGCTGCCACTGAGGCTCGCTTTCCAGGGCTAAGTTTTCGGCGATTTCTGTGGGTGAGCGGGCGCCGTCGCGGCGGCCGAAAATCGCGGATTTTGCACCGTCGGAACTAACGCAAAATTGTACCGCATTATTGCTTTTTCAAGGGAAATCTCTTGAGGCAGTAACTCTACCGTTTTCAATAATTAAGCGCCGGTGTGGCCCAGCCTCTAACGCATGTAGAAATGCCTCTTTCGCGGAGGTCGCAAAAACCTGTGTCGATGAAGGCAATCTTGACAGCAAACGCTGCAGGATCTCGAGGTCGAGCTCGGCGTCGATATCATCCAAAAGAAACAGCGGCGGCTCGTCGAAACGGCGTCGAAAGATGTCGAGTTTCGCGAACTTCAGAAACAACACGATGGTCTTCAGTTCGCCGCCGGAGAGCACCTCTGCCGCAGGTCGCCCGTCGACCAGAAAGTCGACGTCGTCGCGCTGCGGTCCGGACAGCGACATGCGCGCGCGAATCTCCTCGCGGCGATTGCGCGCATCGGGAACGCTCGGTTTGTATGTGAGCTCCATCCCGCCGACGTGATAGCCGTGGGTCGCGATGACGCCGGAAAGCGCCTCTGCCACCTCGCGTGCGTAGGCCGCCCGCTTCACCTGCACCGCCGAACCGACGTCGACGAATTCTTCATCCCAGGCGTCGAGAGATGAGGTCAGGCGTTCGTGGAGAAGCGCGTTTCGCTGCTTGAGCACGCGCGAATAGCGCGTCAGCTCTTCGAGGTACGCAGCGTCGATGCTGGCAATTCCTCGATCGAGAAAGCGGCGCTTCTCCTCGGGCGCACCGCGGATGATCTCCAATCGCGCCGCTGAGTACGCGAAGACGGTCAAGGCGTGCAAGTACGCCGGCAGTGAGACTCGCTCGCCATTGATGAGTAGTACCCGCTTGCGCGACTCGCCACCTTCGATACCGACCGAGATCGTGCGCGTGACGTTGTCGCGATTGACCTTTCCCGAGACGAACACGTTCGCCGCGGCGAAGCGAAACAGGCTCTGCACGCGCGAGGTGCGAAACGATTTCGTCGTGGCGACGAAATAGACCGCCTCGATGACATTGGTCTTCCCCTGGCCATTACGGCCCACGAGGATGTTGACTGCCGGATGAAAATCGACGGCCGATGGTTCGAGGTTGCGGAAGTTTTCGCTGGCGAGCTGCTCGAGGATCACGCGAGCCGCATCGGCATCACAACGTATAGGTAGTCGTACGGCAGATCATCCGCCGTGTTCGCCGGCCGGCCGATGCACTGGCTGTTCTCGTCCTTCAAGTCGAGGGAGACGCTCGGCGTGTCGACCGCGCTCAAGAAATCCGTGACGTACGCCGCGTTCAGGCCGACGTAGAACGGGTTGCCGGCGTAGTCGATGGGAACAGTCTCACGCGCGTCGCCAAGCTCCGGATTCGTCGACGACACCGTCAGCTTGCCGGGCGCAAAATCGAAACGCACTGCCCGCGTACGCTCATTCGCCACGAGCGAGATGCGCCGGATTGTCGATAACAGGCGCTCGCGATCGACCATCACGTGCCGATCGTTGTCACGCGAGATCACTTCCATGTAGTTCGGAAAGTTCACGTCGATCATGCGCGCCATCAGGCGGCGGTCTGCGGCCTCGAAGAACAGTTGGTTCTCGGACACGCCGAACTTCACCGTGCCCTCTTCTCCGGCTTCGAGACGCAGAATCTCGTCGAGCGCCTTGCGTGGAATCAGAATCGTCAGATCGTTTCCCTTCGGCCCCTTGCCGTTGCCGCCTTTCGGAAAGTTGATCAGCGCCATGCGGTGGCCGTCGGTCGCCACCATCTCCATCTTCTGCGGCTGCACCTTGAGAAGCGCGCCGTTGAGCTGGAAGCGCGTCTCTTCATGCGTGATGGCGAACTTCACCTTACCGACCATCGTCTTCAGCTCGTCGAGCGAGATCGCGTAGGCATCGGCAACGTTGACTGTCGGAAGGGTCGGGTAATCTTCGGCGGGCAATCCGAGGAGGCGGAACTTTGCGGTTCCCGACTCGATGATCATCGAGTTGTTCTCCTGCAGATTCATGTGCACGTCTTCATCGGGAAGCGAACGTACGATGTCGAAGAGACGCTTGGCCTCGATCGTCACGCCGCCCGGTGTGGTGACGCGCGCCGCGCACGAACTTAGAATCGTCACATCGAGATCGGTCGCCGCGATCTGCAGCCGTCCATCGGCGGCTTTCAGGAGAACGTTGGACAGAATCGGAATCGTCGAGCGCTTTTCGACGACTCCCTGGCAAAGCTGCAGCTCTTTCTGAAGATCCGCTTTGGCGACGATCAGCTCCATGGCTCTTCCTTTAAACAGGGTTGTTCTTAGTTAGTAGTGGTTGTAGTAGATGCGCGCGGAAATTCTCGGGGCTTGCTGCAAAGCTCTCGAAAGTATAGCAACTCTTCATCATGCAGAGCTGCGAGTTTTTCTGCGGAAAAACGATGGAGAACAGATCGGTTTTCCGCTGCACGGTTCAATTTCGAAATCGTGAGCGAGTCTTCCACAGGATTTCGTAGCGATCATCCACAGCATTGAAAGCAGCGGCAAGCCGCCGCACTCCGAGTCATCGGAACTGCTTCGTGAGCATATCGAGCGTCCGCGAAAGATCTGAATCGTCTTCCTTCAGTTGCTCGATCTTGTCGACCGAGTACATCACCGTCGAGTGATGTTTGTCGTTGAACAGCCGGCCGATCTCCGGGTACGACAGATCGGTCAAGTCCTTGCACATGTACATCGCTACCTGTCGCGGGAACGCGATCGTGCGCGCGTTCGACTTCGATTTGAGATCCGCCACTTTCAAACCGTAGTGCGCGGCAACGACTTTGAGGATGTCGGTTGGCGTAATCGGCTTGTTGTCTTTCGCCAGGAGATCCTTCAGCGCTTCGCGCGCGAGCTCGATCGTCACGCGATTTCCCGTCAGCGACGCGAAGGCCGTGACGCGATTGAGGTGACCCTCGAGCTCGCGGATGTTCGACCGCACTCGCTCGGCGATAAAAAGCGCGACATCGTGCGGCAGATCGAGTTTCTTCTCTTCCGCCTTCTTGCGTAGGATCGCGACCTTGGTCTCGAGATCGGGCGGCTGGATGTCAGCGATCAGTCCCCACTCGAATCGCGACCGCAGACGTTCTTCGAGCGTAGGAATGTCTTTCGGCGGGGCATCTGATGTGAACACGATCTGCTTCTGCGCCTCGTAGAGAGCGTTGAAGGTGTGGAAGAACTCTTCCTGCGTGCGCTCCTTGCCGGCGAGGAATTGAATGTCGTCGAGCAGAAGCGCATCGACCGAACGATAGCGATCGCGGAACGATTGCATCCGGTCGTAACGAATCGACGCGATCAACTCGGTGACGAACGAATCGGCCGACATGTAGACAACCCGCATGGCGACTTTTCGTTCGCGGATCTCGTGACCGATCGCCTGGATGAGATGCGTTTTCCCGAGTCCGGCACCGCCGTAGATGAAGAGTGGGTTGAACGAGCCGCTGGGATTGTCGGCGATCGACTTCGATGCCGACCAGGCCAGCTCATTCGATTTGCCCACGACGAAAGTATCGAACCGATACCGGGGATTGAACACCGCTGCCGGCACATCGTCCCGCGGCGGAGTCGGTGCGGCCGGGACGTCGTCGATCGGCGCTTCGGGATCGACGATGAAGTGAACCTGGATCCGTTCGGGCGAGATCTCGGAGAGAATGCCGCGGATCTGCGGGCCGTAGCGTTCCCGGATTTCGTCGATGAATCGCTGGGAGGGAACGCTGACATCGACCGTCTCGCCCTTTTGGGCGGCAAAACGGGTCGGAGCGAACCACGTCACATAATCCGCCCTGTCAATCACTTGCTCCAGCCGGGCGAGAACTTGCTTCCACACGTTCATGGGGCAGGACAGGTATCTCTTTGAGAATCCACAGCTTTTCCACAGTTGTGGAAAATCTTGTCGTGGAAAAGGGTTGCGATACTAGCACAGTTTTCCACAGGCACAACGGCTATAAAATCGGCTGGAATAAGGGCTGATTCGCGCGGCGTTTGGCCCGTCGTCAGATCATGAAGCGTACCTTTCAGCCGAACAACCGCCGCCGGAAGCGCACGCATGGCTTCCTCGTCCGCATGCGCACAAAGGACGGCCAGGCGGTGCTGTCGCGCCGCCGCCGTAAGGGCCGTAAGCGCCTCGCCGTCTAGCGGCGCCTCCGGAGCGCCGCGGTTGGAGGCGCTGCCGAAAGAGAAGAGGCTGGCGAAGCGTCGCGAGTTTCTCCACGTGTACGAAACCGGCCGCAAACTTTTCTCTCGCTACTCCGTGTTGTTCTTCACTGCGAACGACCTGCCGTACTCGCGAATCGGAATCACTGCGACGCGAAAAATCGGCAAGGCCAACGTCCGCAATCGCCTCAAACGCTGGACGCGCGAAATCTATCGAAGGGACAGAGCACTCGATGGCCGCGCGCTCGATGTCGTGGTCAACGTAAAGCAAAACGCGATCGACGCGACCTTCGCCGATTACAGCCAGGACCTGGGCCGCGCGCTCGAGCGGATCGCAGAACAGAGTCAGAAGTGACTTCATGCGCGCCATCGCTCTTTTTCTGCTCCGCTTCTATAAACGCTTCATCTCACCGATCCTGCCGCCGATGTGTCGTTTCGAGCCGACGTGCTCGATGTATATGATGCAGGCCGTCGAGAAGTACGGCTTCCTGCGCGGCGGCTGGTTGGGACTGCGCCGGCTGTCGCGCTGTCACGTCTTCAGTCCGGGAGGTTGGGACCCGGTTCCCTGAAATGGAAAAAAGAATCTTCATTGCGATTGTGATTTCAGTCGCGTTTCTCTGGATCTGGGCGGCTCTTGCACCGCGGATGTTTCCCGATCTGGCGAAACCGAAGGTCGCGCCGCCGAAAGCAGCGACAACGACCCGCGCCGCCTCGATGCCACCCGCACCTGTGAAGCCTCCCACGCCGGCGATCGACCGTGCGCCGGAACCGGTGGCCCCCGTCAGCGCGGGCGAGCTCGTCATCACGAGAGTCGAGCGGCCGGAGCTCTTCACGGCGACCTTCTCGAATCGCGGCGCCCAGCTCATCTCCTTCAAGCTCGATAAGTATCTTGACAAGAGCGGGCAACCGGTCGAACTGGTGAAGGCGCGGCCGCTGACGCGAACCGACTTTCCGTTCGCGATCGAGACGCAGAGTGCGGCATTGACGAAACAACTCAACAGCGCGTTGTACGCGATCAGCACACGCGAAGATCGCGGCGCGACGGTGATCGAGTACAAATACGCCGGCGACGGCGTGTCAGCGACCAAGACATTCCGAATCGGCTCCGAGTATCTGTTCGATTTCAGTGTTTCCATCTCGCCCGTGATTCCGTATCGCGTCGTCATCGGGCCCGGATTGCGCACGCTCGCTCCCGAAGAGCGCGACAACAAGATCGTCGTCACCGGCAGCGGCGTCGTGCAGCGTGACGGAAGCTTCGACGTGCTGAGTCGCGAGAAAGGCGATCGGCTGCGCGTGTTCGATCGAGTCGACTTCGTCGGGATCGAAGACAATTACTTCCTCTCGGTCTTACGCCCGGTGAAGGGTGGGGCGGGCATTCTTCGCCGCGTCGAGCTGCCGAACGGCGGCAAGGAAGTTCGCAAGGAGCTTTACGCCGGAGTCAATGCCGCTCCGGACGGCACGGTCGCCGGCAACGCGTTCTTCGGTCCAAAAGAGACGAAGCTCCTCGACCGCTATGGCCTCGCCTCGGCGATGCAGTTCGGGATGTTCGGGATCATCGCGCGATTTCTGCTGGACGTTCTCGTGTGGATCAATCGCGCCACGAAGAACTACGGCTTCGCCATCATCGTGCTGACGATCATCATCAAGATCGTTCTCTATCCGCTGCAGCACAAGAGCATCGTCTCGATGAAGAAGATGCAGAAGCTGCAGCCGAAGATGGAGGCGATCAAGAACCGTTACAAAAAGGCGCGCAGCGACGCGGATCAGCGCCAGAAGATGAACGTCGAGATGATGAAGCTGTATCAACAGGAAGGGATCAATCCGATGAGCGGTTGCTTCCCGATCCTCCTGCAGCTCCCGATTCTGTGGGGCTTTTACGGCCTGCTCTCGCGTGCCATCGAATTGCGCGGCGCGCACTTTCTCTTGTGGATCAAAGATCTGTCCGACAAGGATCCTTACTACGTAACGCCGTTGCTGATGACGATCACGATGTTCATTCAGACGTGGATCACACCGACGACCGGCGATCCGGCGCAGCGCCGCGTTTTCCTGATCATGCCGCTCGTGTTCGGGTTCATCTTCAAGGACATGCCCAGCGGCCTGGTTCTGTATTGGCTGGTGCAGAACATATTGACGATCGCGCAGCAGATGATCATGAATAAATGGTGGAAGGATCATCCGGCGGAGTTGCAGACAGCGTGATGTGAGGAGCGTCATGTCGCAGCGATTCGAAGGACGCAACATCGATGAAGCATTGACCACGGCGGCCGAGGCGCTCGGCGTAGAGCGTTACCGGCTGCTGTATCACGTGGTGCTGGAGAAGCGCGGCTTTCTCGGCGGCATGAAGCGTGTCGTGATCGAGGCCGAAGTGAACGATCAGGCAGCCGAGCCGCCGGCACAGGTTGCGACGAGTGGCGCCGCGCCGGCCGGGCGTCGTGAGCGGGGCGGGCGTGGAGCGCGGGGCGGGCGGGGCGGGGGGCGGCGGCGGGAGGGCGGGCGGGAGGATCGGCGCCCATCGCGGCCGCGTGAGGAAGAAGAAGAGTCGATGCCGCCGGAAGAGATTCCGCCGCAGGAAGCGGAATCTGAAAACGCGCTGGCCGTGCGCCAGTGGTGTGAAGAAGTTCTCCGCCTGGGCGGCTTCGAGGTGGAGTTGCGGACGGCCGAGAACGACACCCAGGTCATCGTGAGATTGTACGGTCGCGATACGCGCCGCATGCTCGACCGGCACGGCGAGTTGCTCGATGCGCTGCAGGTACTGGCGAACAAAGCGCTCGTCGGGCGACGCCTGGAAAAAGACATCGAGCTCGATTGCGGTGCGTTCAAGGAGCGTCGCGTCGAAGAGCTTGGCGAGCGAGCGCGCGCCACCGCTGAGCGCGTTCGCCGCGATGGTCGCGAACAACTCCTGCCGGCGATGAGCCCGATCGAGCGCCGCATCGTGCACCTCGCACTCCAGAACGACGAGCAGGTCATGACCGAGTCGCGCGGCGATGGTTTCTACAAGCGCGTCGCCATCAAGCTTCGCCCGCCGGACCAGCCGCCGACGGAGTCGTGAGCGCCGCCGACACGATCGTCGCGCCGGCGACGCCCGTGGGGCGTAGCGCGCTGGCGATCGTCCGCATCGACGGACCCCTCAGCAGCGCCATCCTCTCGGCCCTGACCGGTGGTACACTTCCGGATGAGCGGATCGCCACACATACGGACATCCGCTTCGACGATTGCGTCGTCACCCGTTACGTTGCGCCACGCTCGTTTACCGGGAACGATCTCGTCGAGCTCACGTTGCACGGCAATCCGCTCATCGTGCAGCAGGTCATCGACGCGTGCGTCGCTCTCGGCGCGCGCGTCGCCGAGCCGGGCGAGTTCACCGAACGCGCCGTCCTTAACGGCAAGCTCGATCTCGTGCAGGCCGAGTCGATCGCCGATCTCGTGAACGCGCGCACGCCGCTGCAGGCGAAACTCTCCTTGCGCAACGTCGAAGGACTGTTGAGTCGAAAGGCCACGGCCATCCGCGACACGCTGCTGCACGTGATCTCGCGACTCGAAGCCGCGCTCGACTTCGCCGAAGAAGGTTACGAGTTCATCTCGCGTGAGGAATGTCACGCGCGCACGCAGGGCGCGCTCGACGACGTCCACGAGATTGCCGCGACGTTCCGCCGCGGTCGCACGACGCAGCGCGGCATTTCCGCCGTGATCCTGGGCCGTCCGAATTCGGGGAAGTCGACGCTGCTGAACCGGCTCGTCGGATCCGATCGGGCGATCGTCACGCCCGTCCCTGGAACGACGCGCGACATCGTGCGTGAGACGATCGAGATCGGCGGCCTTCCGGTGACGCTCTCCGACACCGCCGGCCTGCGCGAAAGCGTCGACGTCGTGGAGAGCATCGGCGTCCATCGCGCGCGCGATGCCGCGCGCTTCGCGGATCTGGTTCTCTATCTGGTCGATTCCACGCGCGGTCTCGATGACGATGACCGCGCCGAGCTCGCGCGCCTCGGCCAGCAGCTCGTCATCGTTGTCTACACGAAGCGTGATCTCGCCGAACCGCCATCGAACGAGCTGGCGATCAGCGCCGTAACCGGTTCGGGGATGAGCGAACTGCTGGCGCGGCTCGACGCGGTCGTGCGCGAACGGTTCGCTGCGCCCGAACAGTCGCCGACGATCGTGAACGAGCGTCAGTTCGGGGCGGTCAACGAGAGTGCCGCGGCGCTCGAGCGCGCGCTGGAGAGCATCAACAGCGGCGCAAACGAGGAGCTCGTCGTCGTCGATCTCTACGCCGCGGCGAATGCGCTGGCCTCGCTGACCGGCGGGATCAGCTCCGACGACGTCCTCGCCGAGATCTTCTCAAAATTTTGCATCGGCAAGTGAGTGTCCTTCGCCCCCGCGTCAGCGGGGGAGAAGGTGGCCGAAGGCCGGAGCAGGGGGGACGCGCGGCTCAGAATGACAACGCGCGGGAATCTGTTCCACGTGGAATTGTGATGTACGAGTTCGACGTCATCGTGATCGGCGGCGGCCACGCCGGAGCGGAAGCGGCACGCGTTTGCGCGCGCGGCGGCGTTCGTGTGGCTATGGTCACGATGCTGCGGGACGCAATCGGCTGCATGTCGTGCAATCCCGCGATCGGCGGCCTGGCGAAGGGAAATCTCGTCAAAGAGATCGATGCTCTCGGTGGCCTGATGGGCGAGGCGACCGATCGCGCCGGCATTCAGTTCAAGGTGCTCAATCGTTCGAAGGGACCGGCTGTGCGGGGCCCGCGTGCGCAATGCGATCGCGATCTCTACGCCAAGGCTGTGCAACAGATCCTCTCCGCCGAACCAAACCTGACGATCGTCGAAGCGTCGGTCAGGTCGCTGGAGGACAGACGATCCCACTTGTCCGTCGTGCTGAGTGACGGCAGCGCGATCGTGGCGCGTGCCGTCGTCGTTACGACGGGAACGTTTCTTCGAGCACTCATGCACTCCGGCGAGAAGAAAACCGTTGGCGGTCGCTTCGGCGAGCCGTCCGCCGAGTCGCTATCCGATTCACTGCGCGCATTCGGTCTCCGCCTCGGGCGCCTGAAGACGGGAACTCCACCGCGCGTCGCCAGGGACTCCGTCGATTTCTCGAAGCTCGAGACGGCGCCCGGCGATGAGAAACCGCGCCCCTTCTCGATCCTCACCGATCGACTCGAGCTTCCTCAGGTCCTCTGTCATCTGACCCACACGAGCGCGTTTGCGCATGAGCTGATCCGCGCGAATCTGCATCGCGCACCGATGTACTCGGGCCAGATCAAAGCGACCGGCCCGCGTTACTGCCCGTCGATCGAGGACAAGGTCGTGCGTTTTGCCGACAAGCCGCGACACCAGGTTTTCGTCGAGCCCGAAGGCTTGAATCACCCCTGGCTCTATCTCAATGGCATCTCGACGTCGCTTCCGCCGGATGTTCAGGATGGTGTTGTCCGCGCACTGCCGGGTTTCGAGAGCGCTGTGATCGCGCGATATGGCTACGCGGTCGAGTACGACTTCGTGAATCCCGAGCAGCTCGCGCCAACGCTGCAGGTGCGCAACGTCAAAGGATTTTTCCTCGCGGGTCAGATCAATGGAACGTCGGGCTACGAAGAGGCGGGCGCACAAGGACTCATGGCCGGCATCAACGCACTGCAGTTCGTCCGAGGCGAAGAGCCGTTCGTCCTGCGCCGCGACGAGGCCTACGCCGGTGTCATGATCGACGACCTCGTCACTCTCGGCACCGAAGAGCCGTACCGCATGTTCACATCGCGTGCGGAGCATCGACTGCTTCTCGGATGCGATTCTGTGTACGAGAGACTGACGCCGTTGGCGAAGCGCCTTCAGATTCTTGACGACGAGCGACAGAGGCGCGTTGACGCTCGAGTCGGCCGGATGCAGCGAGCATTGCAACTGGCCGAAGAAACTGTGCTCAATCCGGATCGAGTGACGCAGGAGTGGTGCGGAATCACATCGCAGACGACGATCGCGCGATTGATCCAGCGCGCCGATTTCGGCATCGCGGAGTTCGCTGCTGCAGCGGGTGGGGTTCTGCCGCACGTGTCATCGGCGTTCGAGGCACTCACTGATGAGGAGCGGGACGATGTCGTAAGCGCGATGCGCTACGCGGGCTACATCGCTCGGCAGCAGCGCGAGGCGGAGAAGGCCTGCCAGGATGAAGAGGTGTCGATCCCGACTGCGATGACGTACGCGCTGCCTGGATTGTCGCGCGAAGTTGTCGAGAAACTCTCGCGGCTTCAGCCGCGGTCGCTCGGACAGGCGAGCCGCATTCCGGGTGTGACGCCCGCGGCGATCTCGATTCTTCGCATGCACCTGCGGCAAAAGAGACATGACGCGCGATCCGCGGCTGCAGCGGTATAAGGATCTGCTCCTCGCCTGGAACGAGAAGATCAACCTCATCGGTCCGGAGGCGCGCGCGAACCTCGACGCGCACATCGAGGAGGCGCTCGCCGCGGCTAACCTTCTAAAGCCATTCGGCGAAGTTCTCGACTTCGGTTCGGGAGGTGGCCTGCCTGCGATTCCGATGGCGATCGTGTCGCCGCAAGCGCACTTTCACCTCGTCGAAGCGGATCAGAAGAAGTGGGCTTTCCTGAAGCACGTTGTGCGTGAATGTTCGTTGAATGCAGTCGTTTACGGTGATAGATTGGCGCGCGCTCTCGAGCGGTTTCCATCCGAGCTTCGCTTTTCATTTGTCATTTCGCGTGCCATAGGAAAAGCGGAGGAATGGCTTCCCTCGCTGAGAGAGCACCTCGCTGATGGCGCTCAAGTTGCGCTTTTTCAATCGGTTCCGGAACCGCCGCGCGTCGCCGGCTTTACCGGCGGGACGCCTGAGCCGCTTCCAAGAGGGCCCGCAAACTGGCTAGTCCGCCTGACGTTCCACGTGGAACACGCATAGGCCGGGTGGTCTCACTCGCCAACCAGAAGGGAGGCGTCGGTAAGACGACTACCGCTATTAACTTAGCGGCCTCGCTGGCCGCCTGTGAGCGAAAGGTCCTGCTCGTCGACCTCGACCCGCAAGCCAATGCCACTTCCGGTGTCGGTGTTTCCAAAAACGAGGCGAATTCGATGTACCCGGTCATGGTCGACGGGATGAGCATCCGCCAGATCATCCGGGAGACTGAGCTACCAGCGTTTCACATTGCACCATCTTCCGTTGATCTGGTCGGTGCAGAGGTCGAGCTGAGCGATGCGATCGGCCGCGAATTGCATCTCCGGCGCGCGCTGCAGCCGATCGTGCACGAATACGATTACATCCTGATCGATTCACCACCCTCGCTCGGCCTGCTCACGGTCAACGGCCTCACCGCCGCGAGCTCGGTGCTCGTCCCGATGCAATGCGAGTACTTCGCGATCGAAGGAGTCGCGCAGCTCCTGCACACGATCGAACGCGTCCGTGACTTCCTCAACCCGTCGCTCACGATCGAAGGCATCGCGCTCACGATGTACGACGACCGCGTGAACCTCGCCCGGCAGGTCGCCGAGGAGGTCCGCAATCATTTCGGAGAGAAGGTGTACCGGACGATCATTCCGCGCAACGTGCGGCTCGGAGAGGCTCCATCGTTCGGGAAACCGATTATTCTCTACGACATCCGTTCGCGCGGCAGCGAGGCATACATCAATCTCGCGAAGGAGTTCATCGGGCGGGCGGAGAATGTGCCCTCATGACTGCGCAGAAGAGAGTCCTCGGCCGCGGCCTCGGCGCGCTGATTCCGGCGCGGCAGGTCGAGTCGGCCGGCGGCTTGATGCAGTTGCCTCTCGCCGAGATCGCTCCGAATCCCTATCAGCCGCGGCGAGCCTTCAATGAAACTTCGATCGAAGAGCTCGCGCGAAGCATTCGCGAGCACGGGATCGTGCAGCCTCTAGTCGTCTCGCGCGCCGGTGACCACTACAACCTGATCGCCGGCGAGCGCCGCTATCGCGCCGCGCAGAGAGCCGGCCTCGAAACCGTTCCGGTCATCGTGAAGGAGCTCGCTCAAAAGGGCGAAGCGCTCGAGATCGCGCTCATCGAAAACATCCAGCGCGAGGACCTCAATCCGATTGAAGAGGCGAACGCGTATCAGCAGCTTCACCAGGACTTCGGTTTGACGCAGGACGAGATCTCGCGCCGGGTGGGGAAGGAGCGCTCGACGATCGCCAACTTCCTCCGCCTTCTCAAGCTCCCCGAGCCGGTCAAAAAGCTTCTCGCCTCGGGCCAGCTTTCGATGGGACACGCTCGCGCCCTTCTGGCGCTCGACTCCGCGAAGAAGCAGCAGCAGCTCGCGGAACGGGTTGTGAAGAACAATCTCAACGTGCGGCAGACGGAGGTCATGGCCGCCGAAGGCTCACCGAAGCAGACGAAGAAAGAGAAAGCGAAGGATGTCTTTACGCGGGACGCCGAGGAAAGACTGACAAGAACTTTACGAACCAAAGTCGAGATCGATCGTAAACGGCGGGGTGGCGTCATTCGCATCACCTTCGCTGGTGAAGATGACCTCATTCGCATTTATGATGAGTTGACCGGGAGACGACGATGAAAAAGGGTAGCGGTGACCTCAACGGATTCCTCGATCGCGGCGCGTCATTCAAGGGGGAGATGGAGTTCGAGGACACGATGCGCATCGACGGCAAGTTCAACGGCAAAATCGTGTCGAAGAACGAACTGATCGTCGGGGAGAGCGCACACATCGAAGGCGATCTGCAGGTCGGTCGCATCGCGATCAGCGGTACGGTCATCGGAAAGATCGTGGCCGAGCAGCGCGTGGAGATCCATCGCAACGGCAAGGTGTACAGCGATATTGAGACGCCGGCGCTCGTGATCGAGGAGGGCGCGATCTTTCAGGGTAATTGCCAGATGGGTGACCGCGACCGCGACCGCAAAGGCAACGTCACGAACATCGCCGTCAAAGCCTAGATCCATCCGCGCAGTCGCGCGGCCAGCACGATCGCTTCGGGCACGGTGTATTCATCTTCCGGCCCGAGTTCATCCTCCCATCGCAGATCCCACGACGCGCTCA